>DATMJU010000210.1:0-9650 GCA_035553795.1 Vicinamibacterales bacterium | reverse complement strand
AATCAACGTGTGTGTGTGCATATGCGACGTTTACTTCACGGAGTACTTCGTGAACGCACCACCAGCCTGCGTCAGCGAGTTGGGGCCTTCGGCGGCGTAGACGTTCCCGTCCGCATCCACAGCCACGCCCTCACCAGCGGTGCCCTGGTAGACGCGATCCTCACGCTCGAACGGCGGAATGAATCCGACGATGCGATCTTCGTCCACCGGGCCGATGCGCACGCCGTTGCGCCAGTTCGGATGGTTCAGCGGGCTCGACTCCGAGTCGATCGCGTACACCTGGTTGCCCTTGATGAAGAAGCCGCTGATGCGCCCGTAGGCGTAGCGCGATTCGAGATACTTGCCGTCCTGGTCGAAGATCTCGAGGCGATGGTTGCCGCGATCGGCGACCCACAGCCGGCCCTTGGCGTCGAACATCAGCGCATGCGGCGTGCGGAACTCGCCGTGCTTCATGCCGATGCCGCCCCACGACTTGATGAACTTGCCATCGGCCGTGAACTTGCTGATGCGCGACGTGGCGCCGCGCTTGATGCCTTCGGCGATCGCCGCGGCGGTCGTCATGCCCTGCGCGTCGTGACCATCCGACACGTAGATGCTGCCGTCGGGGCCGACGACGACATCGTTCGGCTGGTTGAACTGGCCATCCGCCGTGCCCGGCTTGCCGGCGATGCCGAGGCTCATCAGCTTCTCGCCCTTCTGGTTGAACTTGTGGACCTGGTGGCCGCGATCGCCGGCCTTGTTGCCGGCAAAGTCGGCGACCCACACGTTGCCATCCTTGTCGACGTGGATGCCGTGCGGCGTGACCATCGTGCCCTTGCCGAAGTTGGCGAGCACCTTGCCGGTGCGGCGATCGAACTTGAAGATCGGATCGACCGGGTTGTTCTCACAATCCACGGGGCCGCCGCCGGCGGTCCCGGCGCCGCAGCGCTCGTAGGCCCACACGTGGCCGTCCTTCGGATCGATGTCGAGGCCCGCCGAGGTGCCCCACGTGCGTCCCGCGGGCAGCTCGCCCCAGTTCTTGGTGACAACGGGAGCGGGATTCGGCAGCCCTTCACCGGTGATGGGATTGGCGATTTTCGCCTGGGCGTTGGCGGTGGGATCGAGACCCCACGCAGCAATCAGGGCGACTGCTCCAACACCGGCAATAACGACAGACGCGCGCGACAGGGTCATGGCCACTCTCCTTGAAAGTGGCCGTAAGTCTACCCTGTCGCGCCGAGGCCCGATAGCCCGATAGCCCGTTGGCCTGTTGGCCTGACGGCCTGTCTAGCGCGTGCCGGCGACAACCTTGAGGTTGTCCTTGACGCCCTTGACGCCGTCAGTCGCCTTGGCGATCGACACGGCCTTGGCCTTCGCCTGGGCGGACTTCACGGTGCCGTTGAGGGTCACCATGTTGTTCGTGACATCGATGTCGATGTCGCTGTCGTCCAGCACGGTGTTCCAGTCGGCCATGTACTGCGTGTAGATCTTCGACTTGATCCAGCCGTCGTCAATCGCGCGGCCGGTCTTCTTGGCGGCGCTGGCGGTCTTGTCGCCGGCGCGGTCCATCTTGTCTTCAGCCTTGTCGGCAGCGCGGGCCGTCTTGTCGCCGGCCTTGTCCATCGTGCGGTCGGCCTTGTCGCCGGCCCTGTCCATCGTGCGTTCCGCTCTGTTGTCCGTCGCCGGCGCGATGCGCAGCTGATCGACAACGTTCTTCACGCCATCGTTCTTGCGGGCGACTTCGAGCGCGCGGGCGCGCGCGGCTTCGCTCGTCACGGTGCCCTGCAGCGTCACGACGCCGTTCTTCACGTCAACGTCGATGTTGCTGCCGCCGAGCACATCCTCGTTGACGAATTCCGAGTGCACCTTCATGACCAGCCAGCCATCCTTGATGGCACTCACCTGGGCTGTGGCGGCAGAGACGCCCAGCGTGATGACGGTAAGCACAGCAATCGTGAAAGTTCCCAATGCGCGACCCAAGTACGACATCTGACTACTCCTTCGACCTCCCTATTGAGGTCCGGAGTTGCATAGTGCAAGGGCTACGCCAGCACCGGCTCCGCGTTGACGCCTGCCTCCAGCACGAGTACCGTCTAGCGATGCGCACGCCCGTTTCTATTGCCGCCATCTGCGTACTGCTCGCGGTCGCGCTTGGCGCACAGCCAGCTCGACGTTCATCGCTCACCGGAACCGTCGTCGCGGTGAATCAGCAGTCGGACACGGTCACGCTCATCGATCTGAAAACGATGGAGGCGTATCGGCACGTGCAGGTGGTGGCCGGACCGCACGAAGCGGCGGTCTCGCCCGACGGACGGACGGTGGTTGTGACCAACTACAACAAGCAGGGTGTGGGACAGCAGAAGACCCTGAGCGTCATCGCGTTGCCGGGCGGCGACACGATTCGCACCATCGACCTGGGCGAGTACCGCGCCCCGCACGACGTGCGCTGGGCCGATGCGCAGCGCGTGGTCATCACCGTCGAAGGCAGCCAGGCGCTGCTGCTCGTCAACGTCACCAGCGGCGCGATCGAGCGCGTGTTCAAGACGGACCTTGCGGTGTCACACATGCTGGCGCTCTCGACCGATCGCTCGCGCCTTTACTGCTCCAACATGCGCGACGGCAGCGTCACCGCGTTTGACTTCAAGACCGGACAGAAGCTGAAGGACATCCCGACCGGCAAGGAATGCGAAGGCGTGGGCGTCACGCCGGACGGACGCTGGGTGTGGGCCGGCAACCGTGCCGAAGATTCGATCTCGATCATCGACACGCAGACGCTCGAAGTGGTGAAGCGTATTCCGTCGAAGGGCTTCCCGTATCGCGTGCAGTTCACGCCCGACGGCAGGTTCGCGCTGATCCCGCACGCGCAGGCGTCATCGCTGGTCGTCGCGGACGTCGCGAAGCAGGAGATCGTGAAGTCGATTCCGCTCGGCCTCACCAAGGTGCCGCAGCCGTCCACCGCCGGCGTGTTCCCGCACCCCGACAACCGCCACGCGTTCGTGACGGTGCGCAACGACAACTCGATGCTGGTACTGGATCTCGTAACGGGAGAAACGCTGGGCCGCGTCGAAGTGCAGAACAGCCCTGACGGTGTGACCTATTCGCCGGTGCAGCGTTAGTCGGAGTCCGGCGGCTCGTTCGAATTGGCGTTTCGCGCGACAGCGCGCCGCGTTTGAAAGAACGCCTGCAGCAGCTCACGGCTCTCGTTCGCGAGCACGCCGCCTTCGGCGGTGAGCCGGTGATTGAGCCCGGACAACTCGTGCGCCCTGGTCATGGATTCAATTGCGCCGGCCTTCGGTTCGCTGGCGCCGTACACCACCAGGCCCACCCGCGCGTGCACCATCGCGCCCACGCACATCAAGCACGGCTCCACCGTGACGTACATCGTCGACCCGGTCAGCCGATAGTTGGAGACCGCGGCGCCGGCGGCGCGCAACGCCATGATCTCGGCGTGCGCGGTCGGATCGTTAGTTGAAATCGGCTGGTTGAATCCCGTCCCGACGACCGTACCGTCCAGCACCACGACGGCGCCGACGGGCACCTCGCCCGCCGCTGCGGCCTTCCGCGCCTGCTCGAGCGCCAGCAACATGAAATGTTCGTGCGACACCTCTCCAATTGTATGATGTCCATCACTTGGAGGAATCGATGGTCGTTCGCCTGCGCCACCTCATTAAGCGATATAGCCTGTGTTGTCTCTGTTGCTTGATAGCCAGCAGTTCCATCAGCTGGGCTCAAGAGAGTCACCTCGACGCACCGGGAGAAATTCCCAAATACGTTCGCGACCCGATTCCGCTCTACACCACCGGTCTCGGCCCCTTCAACCGGCCGATCTCATCCAAGAACAAGGAAGCACAAGCCTTCTTCAACCAGGGCTTCCAGATGATGTACGCCTTTGCGCGCCTGGATGCCGTGCGCTCGTTCCGCGAAGCGTGGAAGCGCGATCCGGACTGCGCGATTTGCTACTGGGGTGAAGGCTGGGCGTGGGGCTCGTACTTGAACGGGCCGATGTCCGCCGACCAGTCGCCGTTTGCCTACGCCGCGATGCAGAAGGCGGTGAGCCTGAAAGACAAGGCGTCGCCGAACGAGCGCGCCTTCATCGAAGCGCTCAGCGTCCGCTACGTGAAGGATTTCAAGGCCGACAAGCGCCGCGAACAGGACCAGGCGTACGCGGATGCGATGGCCAAGGTCGCCGCGCAGTATCCCAGGGATCTCGAGGCCATCACGCTCTATGCCGACGCGCTGTTCATTCTCGAACCGCGACGCGGCAGGCGCGACGTCAACGCGCCGAACGTCAAACGGCTGCACGGCGTGCTCGAACAGGCGCTGGCGATTGACAAGAAGCATCCTGGCGCGTGCCATCTGTATGTGCACGCAACTGAATCCACGGAAAAGCCGGAGCTTGCGGTGGCGTGCGCTGAGTACCTCGGCAAGACCATTCCTGGCGCCAGCCACATCAACCACATGCCGTCGCATACGTGGAATGAAGTGGGCCGCTGGGGCGATTCAGTCGTCGCCAACACCGAGGCATGGCATTCGGATCTGAAGGCTGACGCCGGCGAAGGCTTTGCGATCTATCCGGATCACAACCTCCACATGCTGCTCTACGCCGCGTCGATGGACGGCCAGGGCGCGCGCGCCATCCAGGCCGGCAAGGACTACGCGAAGCGCACCAAGGATTCGATGTATCACGCGCTGACGCTGGTGCGGTTCGGACGCTTCGACGAGGTCGCTGAACTGACCAAGCGCCCCGAGCGCGAGATTCCCGCAGCGGCGTTCGACTTCTCGATGGGTTACGCGAAGCTGAAGCTCGGTGAACCCGAGTTCGCGAAGGCTTACCTGGAGAAGCTGAAGAAGGCCGCCGCGACGTCCAAGGCGGAGTTCCGCGGCCATAGCGCGGCGCGTCTGGTCGGCGTGCTGGCCGGCATCCTCGACGGCGAGATCACGCTGATGGGCGGCGACGTCCCCGGCGCCATCGCGAAATTCGAAGCCGCCGTGAAGCTCGATGACGAGATGGACTACGACGAACCGGAGCCGCTGCCATTTCCGGCGCGTCACTGGCTTGGCGCCGCGTTGATCGAGGCCAAGCGTTTCGCCGATGCCGAGAAGGTCTACCGCGACGATCTCGAACAGCATCCGCACAACGGCTGGTCGCTGCTCGGCCTTCAGAAAGCGTTGAAGGAACAGGGCAAGACCGACGCCGCCGTCGACGCCGACCTCGCCAAGAGCTGGTCGCGCGCCGACACGTGGATCCGCGCGTCGCGCTTCTAAAAATGGTTATAAGGGTTACAGGGGTTGCAAGAGTGACAAGGGTTGGAACACAGACCCTTGTGGCCCTTGTAACCTTTGTAACCCTCGGAGCCGTCGTGAGCGCCCAACAGTGGCCCCACTACGCCGGCGATCAAGCCGCCTCTCACTACTCACCGCTCGAGCAAATCACCGCGGCCAACGTCACGCAGCTCGCCGTGGCGTGGGAGTGGAAACCCAACGAAAAGGTGTTGCCGCAATTCGGCACGCGCCCGGGCGCATTTCAGAACACGCCGCTGGTCATCGACGGCGTCATGTATCTCAGTACGCCGCACAACCAGGTGGCGGCGCTCGACGCCACCACCGGCAAGGAACTGTGGCGCTACGATCCCAAGGCCTACGAGGACGGCCAGCCGCCCAACGGACAGGGCTTCGCGCATCGTGGCGTGGTGGCATGGAAAGATCGCGATCAGTTGCGCATCTTCCTGAACGCGCGCTACAAGCTGATCCAGCTTGATGCGAAGACCGGTGTCCCCGTCTCGTCCTTCGGCAAGGACGGTGTCGTCGATCTGAGCGAGGGCCTGGTCTGGGCGATCAACAAGAAGCACTACACCAACACCTCGCCGCCCATCGTCTTCAAGGATCTGATCATCGTCGGTAACGGCGTGGGCGATCGCCTCACTTACAAGAACGATCCGCCTGGAGACGTGCGCGCATTTCATGCACGGACCGGGAAGCTGGTGTGGAAGTTCAACACGATTCCGCAACGTGGTGAGTTCGGCAACAACACGTGGGACAACGGCTCGTGGCAGTTCACCGGCCACACCAACGTGTGGGCGCCGATGAGCCTCGACGAGTCCCGCGGCCTGCTCTACATGCCGGTCAGCACGCCGAGCAATGACTACTACGGCGGGCGCCGCCCGGGACAGAACCTCTTCGCGGAGTCGATCGTGTGCCTCGACGCCAACACCGGCAAGCGGAAGTGGCACTTCCAGATCGTGCATCACGGCCTCTGGGACTACGATCCGGCGTCGGCACCCAATCTGGTCACCATCACCGTTGACGGCAAGCGCATCGACGCCGTCGTCCAGTTGACGAAACAAGGATGGGCGTTCGTCTTCGATCGCGTCAGCGGAAAGCCGGTGTGGCCAATCGAAGAGCGGCCCGTGCCGCGCAGCGACGTGCCTGGTGAAGCGTCGTGGCCGACGCAGCCCTTCCCCACCAAGCCGCCCGCGTTCGAATCCCAGGGCGTGACGCTGGATGACGCGTTTGACGCGACGCCTGAGTGGAAGGCGCGCGCGACTGCTGAACTGAAGAAGTACCGGCTCGGCCCCATCTACACGCCGCCCTCGCTGCAAGGCACGGTCGTGCTGCCGGGTGTCTGGGGAGGCGCGAACTGGGGTGGCGGCGCCTTCGATCCCGCGACGGGCCGGTTGTTCGTGAAGACGTCGCGCAGCCCGGGCATCTTCAAGCTGGAGCCGTTCGCGAAATCCGGACAGCCGCAGGATCGTGTCGACGAAGTCGACGCGGAGTACGTGCAGCGCAGCCCGTCTTCGTTCATTGATGGCGTGCCGATACTGAAGCCGCCGTACGCGCACCTCGTCGCTTTGGACCTCAATCGCGGTGAGATCGCCTGGAAGGTGCCCTTCGGCGATGCGCCGGAGATTCGCGCCCAGCCGGCGCTGAAGGGCGTGCCGCTTCCCGATCGACTCGGCGCGGTCGGGCCTCCGGGAGTGATCGTCACGAAGTCCGGCGTGATCTTCGCCGGCGGCAACGACATGGCGCTGTCGGCGTTCGACGCGAAAGACGGCCGCGAGCTCTGGCGGCACGTGCTGCCGCGACAAGCCACCGCGACGCCGATGACGTATCTCGACGCGAGCGGGCGGCAGATCGTGGTGATCGCGACGGGCCGGGGCGAAGATACATCGCTCGTCGCGTTCGCGCTCTCGAAGCCGTAACACGGCATTCCGACGAAGGGCATGCGGTTTGCTCTGTCAGCCGCATGACCACCAGGCAACCCGACTCCACCCACGAAGCCGAACAGACTCAGCCGCTCTCGCAGGACGATCCGCGTGCACGCGGTGAGAGCCCGAGTGCCGATCGCATGCAGGGCGCCAACGGCGTTCCCCTCGAGGCAGACGACGAGAACGCGTCCAGTTCGGCCGATCAGGACATCGATACCGCGGGCACTGATGCTGACGACCAGAGCCCGACCAAGGCGATGGGCACCGGCATTGCCCCAGATCGTTCGAAAGGTTGAGCTCATGGCAGATCAAAACCCAATTCCGGATCAGCAAGACCGCAATGTGGAAGAACCCGGCGACACCAACTCAGCTGACATCGTGGGCCGCACCGGCGAGCAGATGCCGAAGCAGAGCCATGACGGCGTCGAATCCGTAGCGCGCGAGGACCGGACGCGCGGCGTGGACGAAGACAAGACGCCCGCGCAGGACGATCGCAGTGCCACTCCGCGCACCAGCAACGCTCCGGACTTCTAGTAGACTGCGATCATGAGCGACCGAGTTGTCGTCCACCTTCCACCCATGCCGCAGCCGAAGGATTTCGGCCTCGACGCGCAAGTCAAGAACGACACGCCAGCAGCCGAGCGCTATGCCAAGGCACTGAAAGTGTGGGAGCGCGTCGTCAGCGACATCGCCAAGCGCATCGGCAAAAAGAAGTAGTAAGCGCGCGGGCGAACGGCCCCTTCAACCGGTACACGTTATGCACCGTAGATGGTTGGAGGAGATGTTTATGTTTGCTCGCACTTTGGTGCTGACGTTTGGTTCGCTGACTCTGGCGTCATTGGGCGTCATGTCCACGCCGCTCGCCACCACGGCTGAGGCGCAAGTGTCTCGCATGCGATTCCAGGCGATGGACCGCAACAACGACGGACGCGTGACGCGCCAGGAATGGAACGGTTCCGCGCAGTCGTTCGAAGTGCACGACTGGAATAACGACGGGGTGCTCTCGGGCGAAGAAGTCCGGCCTGGCGGTCGGCGTGCCGCCGCTCTCGAGCCGGTCGATCACGCGCCCAACCGCTTCGAACGCAACCTGAACTGGACGCGCAACAACTTCACGAATCTCGATCACAACCGCGACAACCGGCTGTCCAGCAACGAATGGCACTTCGACATCGAGACGTTCCGCCGTGTCGATGCCAATCGTGACAACAACCTGAGCCTCGCAGAGTTCCTCGGAGAGGGCGTTGACGACCTGCGCGATGACAGCTTCGACAACCTCGATGCCAACAACAACGGCCGCGTCGAACGCGCCGAGTGGTACGGCGGCGCCAACGAGTTCCGCCGCCTCGATCGCAACAACGACGGCATCCTGAGCCGCTTCGAAGTCGTCGGTTCGCAGCCGAACACGACCACGTGGGATGAGTTTGCGGGCCTCGACTACGACCGCAACGGCAGCCTGTCGCGCGCCGAGTGGCACTGGTCGAACCTGAGCTTCACCCAGCGTGACGCCAACCGCGACGGCATCATCTCGCGCAACGAGTTCGCCGCTGCCGGCGGCGCGCCCGGCGCGGTGGGCGCCATCGGCTCGCAGCCTGTCGCCACGCAGACCGTTCGCGTGAACTCACAGGTTCGCTGGACCGATACGGGCCTGACGGTCAACGCGGGCGACGTCCTCACCTTCAGCACTACCGGTCAGATTCAGTTGAGCGACAACGCGCAGGACATGGCTGCCGCCGCCGGATCGTTGACCGGACGCACCGCCAACGACGCGCCGATTTCCGGCGTGCTCGCCGGCGCGCTGATCGGCCGCATCGGCAACTTCTCGGCGATGGGCATCGGCAACCAGGGCACGATCACGGCGCCGGTCTCCGGCCGCCTGTATCTGGGCGTGAACGACGACCACCTGCCGGACAACCGTGGCGAGTTCACGGTCGCCGTCGGCGTCCGCCGCCGCTAACAGCTCGCTAAGTTGGGGTCAGGCTTCGAAAATTAGCGTTTCGCTAACTCGGGGCCAGACCCCACACAACTTCTTGGCTTGTGGCTGTGCTCGGGTATTGGTAACATCGAGAGTCTGTCGCGCCCATAGCTCAGCTGGATAGAGCGTCTGGCTACGAACCAGGAGGTCGCATGTTCGAATCATGCTGGGCGCACCACTTTTCGTTAGCAATTTCAGCCAACTGGTGCCTGTGAATCCTCCGGGCACTGAACAATCGTGAACAATTCGCTGCCGATCTTGTCGACGGCAGCCCGCAACGAACCATCCAGAACCTGCGTGTACACGTTCAGCGTCGTGTCGACGTTGGCGTGCCCCATCAGCTGAGCGACGACTTTCCCAGGCACGCCCTTGTCGTGTGACCACGACGAGTACGTGCGCCGGAAGGTCAGCCACGTTGCTTTCGGCAGATTCAACGCCGTGCACGCCGGGAAGATCGACCGCCTCAAGACGTTGTTCGGCGAGATGGACTTGCC
>DATMJU010000209.1:0-11062 GCA_035553795.1 Vicinamibacterales bacterium | reverse complement strand
CGCGGCCTGGGTTCGTTCGACGAGAACCGCGCGCTCGCGGCACTGGTCCGCTCCGAGAGCCGCCGCTAAGCCCGCGCGGCCGGCGACGCGCGCAGCTTGAATCGCTGCGGCTTGCCGGTCGCTACCAGGGCGGCAGCGTTTTGTAGAGGTACTCCTGCAAGTACGGATCGCGCGAGGCAAGAATCTCCTTCGCGGTGCCCTCGAACTTGATCTCTCCTTCGGCCAGCACCAGGAACGAGACGTCCTTCACCTGCGACGAGTCGACCTTCGACACTTCGACGGCGCCGTTGTTGACCGTGGCGCGGTGTTCGGCAATGTAGAACGCATCACGGATCTGGTGGGTCACCAGCATCGCGGTCACGTCCTCCAGATCGCGCAGCTTCACGATCTCGTCGTCAATCGTCGTCGCAATCAGCGGATCGAGGCCGGTGATCGGGTCGTCGAACAACAGCAGCTGCGGCTTTGACGCCATCGCGCGCGCAATGCCGACGCGGCGGCGCTGGCCGCCCGACAACGCCGAGGGCATGCGGTCGGCGAACTCCGTCAAGCCGACAAAGCCCAGCACCTGGCCGACGCGCTCGTCGATCTGCGCCTCGCTCATCCCGTGTTCCTCGGTCAGACGGAAGGCCACGTTCTGCGCCACCGACAGCGAGTCGAACAACGCGTTTTCCTGGAAGACCATGCCGATGTCGGCGCGCATCTTGAGGAGATCGCGCTCCGCCATCTGGTCGACACGCTGGCCGTTGACCATGATCGTGCCGCTGTCGGGACGCATCAGGCCGAGCGCCAGCTTGAGAATCAGCGACTTGCCGGAGCCGCTTTCCCCGAACAGGATGCGCATCGTCCCCTTCGGCACGGTGAAGGTGACATCGCGCAGCACGACGTGATCGTCGAACGCCAGGGTGACGTGGTCAAAGACAATGGCATCCGCCGGACTCGAGGTCATCACTCGACTGTACGACAGATTGCGGTTTATTTGGGGCGGCGATGGCGGCGAACGAGCGTCGCGATCGCGGCGACGAGCTCACTGGGATCGATCGGCTTGGACAGGTGCATCTCGAAGCCGCACTGCAATGCCTTGACGCGGTCTTCCGATCGCGCGAACGCGGTCAGTGCCGCGGCCGGGATCTCGCGAACGTCGGGCCGAGGGTTGGCGCGCACCCGCTGGATGAAATCGTGGCCATCCATGTCCGGCATGCCGATGTCGGCGAGAATCGCATCAGGGCGTTCGGTCTCCAACAGCGCCAGCGCCGCCGTCGCGGAATGAGACGTGGTCACCTTCGCGCCGGCGGACTCCAGCACGTCGCGCAGCAGGCGGAGCGCATCCGGTTCGTCGTCGATGGCCAGCACGTGAACGCCCGTGAGGCCCCCAAGGCTCTGCAGGGGCCCGAGCTGCTCGGCCACCGGATGCTCACGCTTCGGCACCGGCGCCGGCTTGACGATCATCAGCGGCAGCGACACCGTAAATGACGATCCCTTTCCGGGGCCGGGACTGAACGCCTGCACCGTGCCGCCATGCATCTCGACGATGTGCCGGACGATGGCGAGACCGAGGCCAAGCCCGCCGGACTTGCGAGTCGGCCCGGCGTCGGCCTGGCGGAAACGCTCGAACACCAGCGGAAGAAATGCCTCGTCGATGCCAATGCCGGTGTCGCTGACCACGATCTCGATGTGAGAGTTGACCCGCTCGAGTCGCACCTGCGCCTTGCCGCCGCGGGGCGTGAACTTCACGGCGTTCGACAACAGGTTCCACATCACCTGCTGCAGGCGGTCTGGATCCCCGGAGACGGGGCCGGCATTGGGGTCGACCACCGACTGAATGGTCACGCCCTTCGCGTCCGCGGCCGGCCGCACGGTGGCGACCGCGTTGCCGATGACCGGAGCGAGGTCAACGGCCTGCACATCGAGCCGGATTTTTCCGGACACGATGCGTGACACATCGAGAACGTCGTCAACGATCTGCGTCAGCCAGCGCGCATTTCGTTCAACGGTTTCGACCGCCCGATCCACCTGGTCGGCCGGCAACAGCTTGCCGCGCAACAGCCGTGCGTACCCGAGGATCGCGTTGAGCGGCGTGCGCAGCTCGTGCGACAGCACGGCGAGGAATTCGTCCTTGAGGCGATTCGCTTCTCTTGCCTCTATCTGCAGACGCACGCGCTCGGTCACGTCGCGCGCGATCTTCGACGCGCCGACGATCTGCCCGTCGTCGTCGCGGATGGGCGACACGGTCAGTGACACCGAGAGGCGGCTGCCATCCTTGCGCTGGCGGACCGTCTCGTAGTGATCCACCTTCTCACCCGCGCGGATCTTCGACAGCACGAGATCCTCTTCGCTCTGCAGGTGCTCGGGGATGAGCATGCGGATCGACTTGCCGATCGCCTCTTCCGCGGTGTAGCCGAAGATGCGCTCGGCCGCCGGATTCCATGACGTGATGATGCTGTCGAGGTTCTTGCTGATGATGGCGTCGTCAGAGGACTCCACCACCTGGGCGAGGTGGCGGGCGGTGACGCTGGAGGCGGGTTTCCTCAATCTTCTTAAGGATAACGGAGCATTACAGAATTGAAGCTCGGCTAGACAAGCTTTCGCTTCCGGATACAGTCGAGCTGCGCGGGTAGAATCGACCGTAATGGACGTCAAGATCGAAACACCGCGGCTGATCCTGCGGCCACCCACTCTCGAAGACCTCGATCCGTGGGCCGACATGATGAGCGACGAAGTCGCGGCCAGGTACATCGGCGGCGTGATGCCGCGCGCGATGACCTGGCGTGCGCTCATGACGATGATCGGCTCGTGGCACGCGATGGGATTCGGGATGTTTTCGGTGATCGAGAAGTCGAGCGGCCGCTGGGTCGGCCGGCTGGGTCCGTGGCAACCCGAGGGGTGGCCCGGCACCGAGATCGGCTGGGCGATCGCGCGTGACTGCTGGGGCCGCGGCTACGCGCCCGAGGGCGCCGCGGCGGCGACAGACTGGGCGTTCGACAACCTCGGTTGGGCGAGTGTCATCCACAGCATCGCTCCCGCAAACATCGCGTCGCAGGAAGTGGCGAAGAAGCTGGGGTCGAGAAACCAGGGGCGCGGTTCGTTGCCCGCGCCGTTCCAGGATTCCGTGATCGACATCTGGGGCCAATCCCGCGAGGAGTGGCGCGCCTACCGGTCGAGGCTGCGGACGTAAGCCAACGCCGCGTTCATCAGGTCATCGACCACGCTGCCGGGCGGCGGCTCGCCGTGGTCGCCGACGACGAACACCTGGTGACGGCCCGTTGATTCGCCAACGGTCACGAAGCCTTTTCTCGGCGTTTCGTGCGTGAGCGGCAGCCGCCCGCGATCCGCCGTCTCTATAAACACCGAGAGCGGCCGCCCGTTGCGGCGATAGACCAGGTGCGCGTAGTTGCGTCCCTGGTACGGGCACATGTGTCCGTCGATCAGCTGGTAGTCACCTGCGGTGTGGGACACCGCCTGGAGGATCGCCCGGTACGGAGGGTCGAGATGCTGCTCCGCACGCTGGCCGTCGTACGCGAAGTCCGGCGGGTAGGTCAGCGCGCACGCGATGTGATCATCCACCGAGTCATCGAAGGCGGCGGCGTCTACCGGTCGTGACAACCAGACCGCCGCGCCGATCGCAATCATCACCGCGGCGGCGATGCCGCCGTACTGCGCGAGACGCCACCACTTGCGATCGTGTTGATCGATCGCGCGCATGATGCGCGCATCCATCCCCCCGGCATCAGGCGCGGGACCGAAGCTTTCGATCAGCAACGCGCGCGTGCGCTCGCGGCCTGCGAGCTCGGCCCGGCAACTCTCGCACCGCTCGACGTGCCGCAGCAGATCGTGGTTGCTCTCCACGGTGAGCTCGCCACTGATGTAGGAGTCCATCAGCTCCCGAACCCGCCGGCAATCAGCGTTCATCATCATCACCCGCGTTTCCGATCCGTCTCGCCTGCAATCCCATACGCCGCCGCCTGCTCGACCAGCGCCTGCCGCAGCAGCCGCCGCCCGCGGTTGAGACGCGACATCACGGTGCCGATCGGCACGTCGAGCGCGTCTGCGGCCTCGCGATAACTCAGCTGCTCCACGTCGACCAGCAGCACGACCAGCCGGAACTGATCCGGCAGGCTTTCGAACGCGGCTTTCACGGAGTTG
Source organism: Vicinamibacterales bacterium (assembly GCA_035553795.1). Lineage (GTDB taxonomy): Bacteria > Acidobacteriota > Vicinamibacteria > Vicinamibacterales > UBA2999 > 12-FULL-67-14b. The sequence continues at coordinate 6,922 of DATMJU010000209.1, read as the reverse complement.
GCGGTCAGCGTGTCCGGCGTCGGCGGGTCGAACAGCAGCGCCGCATCCGACGCGGTCTCGAGGCTCGACACGACCGGGCGTCGTGATTGATCGCGCCGCAGCCGCGAGTGGCTGAAGATCAGGATCTTGTAGAGCCAGGCGCGGCAGTTGGTGCCGGGCTCGAACCGCGCGAAGGAGCGCCACGCCTGCAGGTAGGTTTCCTGGACCAGGTCTTCAGCGGTGTCCCGCCGGCCGCACAATCGCGTGGCCGTGCGCAGCAGCGCCGCGGCGTGCGGCAAGGCAGCATCGTTGAATTCGTCGCGGAGGCGGCGCGCCATGCTCTCGGTCAGTAGATGCCCGGGGAGGGCGCGCCTATTCCCCGGCCGTCAGTGCGCGTCTTTACGGCACACGAGGATCGACGACAGGCGGGGGACGTTGACCGATTCCACCGCGACGAGCGAGAGACCCAGATCGCGGACGAACGTCTCGGCATCGAGGTGCCAGTTTACCGAGAATTTCTCGGCGAGCCGCCCGGCGATCGCGTTGGTCATGTTGGTCGTCTCGCGCACGCCGTCAAAGTGATTGAGCATCACGATGCGGCCATTGCGGCGGCAGACCCGCACCAGTTCCCGCCCCACCGCTACGGGATCGGGCACAACGTTGATGGTGTAGGGCACGTAGACGGCGTCGAACGAGGCGTCGGGGAACGCCAGATGCGCCGCGTCCATCTGCAGGAAGTCCACCCTCGGCTCAATCTCGCGATCGAGACGCTTCTTCGCGCGCAGCATCATCTTCAGCGACAGGTCGATGCCCACCACCCGGCATCGCGATCGGTAGGCTTCGAGGTCGAGTCCTGTCCCGACGCCGACTTCGAGGATCGTCTCCGACGGTGCCGGATTGAGATGCGCGATGGCGCGGCGCCGGCCGGGCTGTAGCATCGCTCCACACACGACGTCATAGATGGGCGTTAAGGGTCCGTAGATGATGTCGGCGGCGGTCATATTCTGTGGCCCCTCATGGGCAATACCGCGATCACTGCAAAACGATTGCCTACATCGGACGATGCGCCAGGAACGAAAGCCGGAGCGCTGGCGCGCAGTATAACCGCGCCTTCCGAAAACGAGTCGTTTCGTTCGCATCACCAGTCCGGTACAATTCGTCCCTCATCATGGATGATTTGTGGCTTCTGGCCTTTGGCGCCGCCGTCGCTGGCCTGGTGCAGGGAATTTCCGGTTTTGCGTTTGCAATGGTTGCGATGTCGATCTGGGTCTGGGGTGTTGACCCCATCGTCGCCGCACCGATGGCCGTTTTTGGCGGCTGGTTCGGGCAGTGCATTTCGGCGTTGCGGGTGCGCCGCGGCTGGTTCGTGCACATCTTGTGGCCCTTCGTAGCGGGCGCGGCGATTGGCATCCCGATCGGCACGCAGTTGCTGGGCATGCTGGACGCCAATCGCTTCAAGCTGGTGCTCGGTTCGCTGCTGGTCATCTGTTGTTCCGCAATGCTCGCCACCGCGCGACTGCCGAAGATCACCAGCGGCGGCAAAGCCGCTGATGCCGGCGTCGGCCTGCTCGGCGGCGTGATGGCCCCGCTCAGCGGCTTCAGCGGCCTGGCGCCGGCGCTGTGGGCCACGCTGCGCGGTTACAACAAGGACGAGCACCGCGCGGTGCTGCAGAACTTCAACCTGATCGTGCTCTCCGCCACGGTCGCCACCAACGTCTACACCGGCAAGCTCCGCCCCGCCATGTGGCCGCAAATGGCGGTCGTCGCCGGCGTGATGATCCTGCCGGCAATCTGGGGATCCAAGATCTATGTCGGCATGAGCGCCAACACGTTCCGCCAGACCGTGCTCTGGTTGCTGGTCCTCGCCGGCGTAGTGATGCTGAGCTCCGCGCTCCGAACGATGTTGTAGCGCTCACGTCCTCACTGGCGGCGCGGCGCCCGGATCGGCCGGCCGGGCATGCGTGTGCCGACCACGATTCGCTGCCCCTGCAATGCGCCGCTGTCGTCGAACTGTCCCGCGCGGACGATGGGTGATCCGTTGACGATGACGTGCATGATGCCGTCGCTGAACACGGCGGCGTTGACGTAGGTCGAGCGGTCGATCACGGTGGCGGGATCGAAGACCGTGATATCCGCAAACGCGCCGGCCCGAATGCGTCCGCGATCGCGCATCTCCGGCACGCGGCGCTCGAGGCGCCGTGCCGGTTCGAGCGTCATGCGGCGCAGCGCATCAGGCAGCGTGATGAGCTTCTGCTCGCGCACGTAGTGGCCGAGGATGCGGGCGAACGTGCCGCTGGCGCGCGGATGCGTCGGCTCGTCCACGAGCCCACGCCCGCCATCACTGCCAAAGAACGGGCCTGGATCGGCGAGCGTCAGCCGCACGTTCTCCTCGCTGCCCGTATGAGAAATCACCGAACCGCCTTGCGCGCGATACTTCGCAAACGTTTCGCGGGTCAACCGCTCACCCGTTGCCGCCCACTGGAAGCTGGCAATGCGTTCATCGCTGTACTTCTCCCATCCGTCGTAAAGCGCCGACTGGATCAGCGATGCGCCAGCGGTGTACGGATACATCTCGCTGGTGACGTCGATGCCTTTGGCGCGCGCTTCAACGATCGCATCGAGCCACGCCCGGGCATCCCGCCCAGCGGTGCTGTTGATGTGCGCCACGTGCATTGACGCCTTCGCCGCGCCGGCAAGTTCGAGTGAGCGCTTGAATCCATCGACACCGTTGCCGAGATGCGCCATCACGAACGCGCCATGACGCGACGCTACCGAGACGATCTCGCCGAGCTCGTCCGCGCCTGCACCCGGTGTGTACGCGGTGCCGATGCCGACGGAAACGCCGCCATCGGCCAGCCCACGCTCAACCAGCGCGGCAATCTGCTTCACCTGCGCAGGCGTGGCCGGACCGCGGCCGGGACCGGTGGGAAGCAGGAAGCCCTTGTCGCCAAGCACCTCCATCCGCGCGCCGATGTGACCGGCGCCGACCCCGAAGTTGATCAGGCGCGCCGGGCCCATCATCCGGTACCACGCGTCCACGTCCGGCGTGCCGATCTCGGTCTCGAACACGCTGGTTACCCCGTCCCGGGCAGCGTAGCGGTACGAGTTGTCACCGTGGCCGTGCCGATGCAGGTCGATGAATCCCGGCGAGACGACGAGACCGGTGGCGTCAATCGTGTCGCGGCCGGTCAGCGGCTTGGCGCTAATCTCGATAATGCGGTCGCCCCGAATGCCAACGTGGCGGATGGCATCGAGACCCGACTCCGGATCGATGACGCGGCCGCCGGCAATCACGAGATCGAACGCCGCGGATTGGGCCAGCGTCGCGGGCGACGCGGCGAGGGCAAGGATGACGAAAACGAGCAAACGGGCAAGAATTGTTGAAGACATGCCGTATTCGACGATGTTAAAGGGCGGGTTGCGCGCCAACTCTGTCCAATCCGAACGGACAGCACACCGAAACTGTCCTGAACTACGTCTCGTAGACAGTAAGGAACGGTAAGAGGGGTGTCATGGGTGCTCACGAACTCGCTTTTGTAGGGTTGGCCGGGTCCGGGCTTGGGACGGCGGTCGGGATGCCGCTGGTGTGGCCGCGGTCCGCAAGGTCGCTCGATGTCCGGCTGCTCGGCGCCGCTGTCTTGCTGATGTCGGCGATCGGCGCATTGATCAGCGCGCGGCTCGCCGGCCTCGTAGCCGCGTCGGACGAGGTCGAGCACGCCATCAACCTGCTCGGCCTGTGTACATTCCCGTTGCTCGTTTTCTATACGCGCTACGCCACGGGCGCGGCGCTCACTCGAACGACCGTCGCGATTTGCCTCCTGCCCGCCGCCCTCTACCTGGTCGCCGTGACGATTCGAGAAGCCGGCGGACGCGACAGCAGCGTCCCCTTTGGCTGGATGCTTCCCGTGGTTCTCGCGTTTACGATCGCGTGCGCGGCCACGCTGTGGTTGAGGGGTGGCAGCCGGGCGGGCTTCGTGCCGGCGGAGTGGCTGGTCGGGTTTGTGATCCTCCTGAACATCGCGCAGATCGTGCGACTGCAGTTCAGCCACGTGCCCATGGTCCGCGGCGTGGTGCCGATCGTGATCACGGCAGGATTTCTCTGCGTCACGGGCTTGCTGGCATGGCGGGCGGTCGCGGCATCCGCAGTCGCGTCGATCCAGGAAGTGCCCGACGCAGCTCCGCGATACGAACGGTCCGGGCTGGAAGAATCAGTGGCGCCGGCGCTGCTCAAGCGCATCGACGATGCGCTGACGTCGAATCGCCTGTTCGCACAACCGGAGCTGACGCTCGCACAACTCGCCGCGGCGGCCAACTGCACGCCGCACCAGGTGTCCGAGGTCTTGAATCGCTTCGCCGGGATGTCGTTCCCCGACCTGATCAACCGGCGGCGCGTGGCGGACGTGAAGCAGCAACTCGACGATCCCGCCAGCGAGCGCTTCACGATTGAGGGCATCGGCGCATCGGCAGGATTCGGATCGCGCTCGGCGCTGTATGCCGCCTTCAAGCGCTACGAAGGTACGACGCCCTCGGCCTACCGCGCGTCGCGACGGGTAACGAGCGCGTAGCCTTTACTCTTCTCGGAGCGCTTCGATTGGCTGGATTCGCAAACCCTGGCGGGCGGGACCGAGCGCGGCGAGCGCGCCAACAACGATCATGATCACCGCCACCATCGGCAGGATCACCGACGCGTAGCCCTGGAACATCTCGCCCTCGAGTATCTGCTCGAGGCCGACGGCGCCCAACATGCCGATCGCCGCGCCGGCACCAAGCTGTGCGAGCGCGCGAGAGAAGATGCCGAGCAGCAGCCGGTTGCGATCCGCCCCCAGCGCCGCACGGATGCCGATCTCGCGCCGGCGGCGTGCCACCGTGAACGACATCAAGGCGTAGATGCCCGCGCCTGACAGCGCCAGCACGCTGAACATCACGAGTCCGACCGTCAGGCCAATCATCCGGAACACGCCCTGCTCGCGCAGAATGACGAGTTCGTTGGTCGAGAGGTCGCGCACTTGCAGGGCTGGATTCACAGCGGCGCCAACGTCGCGCAGCACGCCAAAAGACGACGCGGGATCCGACGCTCGCACGCGTACGCCGATGCTAACGGGATAGATATCCCCGTGGGCGGCGGCATGGTACGCCCGCGGCTCAGGCATGACCAGGTTCACCGGAAAGTCAGGCACGACGCCGACGACTTCATACCAGCGCTCCAGCGGCAGCAACTCATTGTCCTCGGTCGCTTCGCGGCTGCGTCCGACGTACTTGATGCGCCGGCCGAGCGGGTTGCCGCCGGTGAACAGCGTGTCGGCCAGGTGTCGGCTGATCAGGATAGTGTCGGCGCCGACGTCCGCCGCGGTAAAGCCGCGTCCAAGAATCACCGGCACGTCGAACGCATCGAAGAAGTTCACGGCGACGCGGTTGTAGCGCACCAGGTGTCCGGACTTCTCGCCCTCAACGATGTTGTAGTTGATCGGATCGGCCGGCAGCGGCTCGCCCTCACCGGCAGCCGCCATGGCCAGTTCCTGGCCCGCGCCTGCGAGTGAATACGTCACGTCCGTAATTGATGGCACCTCGCGAAGACGCCGCTCAAACTCACGGTGCGTGGCGGTATAGCCGGCGCTGAACGCCGCGTCGCCCTCTGGCGTCGGCGTCTCGGTCGACCGGTCCATCGCCAACGTCGCGTAGGCAAATTCGCGGCTCGCAAACCCGGAATCGCCGGTGCGCAGCCGCAACCCCTCCCACGTGTAGAAGATCGCCGCCGGCAACAGCGTCACCGTCAACGCCACCTGCGCCACGACCAGCAGCGTCCATAGCCGTCCCATCTGCATCCGCGAACCGCTGCCGGGCGACAGCGTCTGCAGGCCTGCCTGGACGTGCGCGCCGGTCGCCTTGAGCGCGGGCAACACGCCGACAATCGCCGAGGCCAATAGCGTCAGCGCAACCACGTAGATCAGCGCGTCCGTGCGGATCCCGAATTCCATCCAGAAGGGCAGCTTGCCGCCGACGATACCGAGGAAGGCGGCCTCGAGCTGCGGCATCACCACGATGACCAGGAACACGCCGATCGCCGCGGATACCGACGCGAGCGTCAGCGCTTCAACGAACAGCTGCGCGACGATGCGGAAGCGGCTGGCGCCAAGGGCGCCCCGCACGGCGATTTCTCCCTGTCGCGTCGCCGTGCGCGCATAGACCAGGATTGCCACGTTGACGCAAACGATCACCAGCAGCAGGGCGAGTGCGAATTGAATCGCGCGCATCGCGATGAAGTTTTCGGCGTCGCCCATGTCGGTGTAGGCGAAGGCATACGGCAGCACGCGCGATCGGATGTGTTCGTGCGTCGCCGGTGAGTCTGCGGCCGCGCGGCGGGCCAGCTCGGTCAGCTCCGCTTGCGCGGTCTCGAGGGTCGCGCCGGGCGCCAGGCGGCCGAACACCCCGACGAAGGGGCCGGTCCGCGGAGCATACGCGAGCGGGTCAAGCCGCCACGGAATCCAGAAGCTGTTGTTGACCGGGAATCCGTAGCCGTCGGGCATCACGCCGACGACTTGATAGGTATCGCCTCCAAGCTGAATGGAGCGTCCGATGATGGCCGGATCTGCCTCGAAGCGCCGCACCCATTCGTCGTACCCGATGACTACGGCCCCGGGAGCGCCGGGGGCTTCATCTTCCGGCAGCAGGTGTCGGCCACGAAGCGCCTCGACACGCGCCACCCGGAATGCCGATGCCGACATCTCGACCACCGTCGCCGGCTCCGGAACGCGCCCCTCAATCAACAGGTTGCGAGACACCGTGCGCGCGATCGACAGGTCCTCGATCGACGTCATGCTCCGCCATGCGTCGTAATCGCGCACCAGCCGGAGCTCGTTGTTCGAGGTTCTCGTGTCGATGCTGCTCAACGACACGACCCGTTCGCCTTCCGGCAGCGGCAGCGCCGGGTCCATCAGCATCGAGA
>DATMJU010000208.1:0-6132 GCA_035553795.1 Vicinamibacterales bacterium | reverse complement strand
TGGAAGCCACTCTCGGCCTCCCGCTCGGCGCCGGCGCCTGGTCGCCCATCGTCGTCGTCAGCGTCGCCTTGTTTCTTGATTCGTGGCGCCACGCAAAGAAAGGCAGCATCGCGTGAGCGTCACCTCTCGTGCGCTGGCGTTCGCATCGCTGTGGTTTGACGCGGCTACCGTCGACCGCGTATTTGCGCCGCTGGTCGCTGACTGGCAGCGCGAATGGATCGATGCGCCGCTGGCGCGCCGCCGGTGGATCCTGACGCAAGGTATCTGGTGGTTTGCGGCCACGTTTGTGCTGATGGTCCCGGGTGCCATGCTGCGCGCGACAGCGCCCGACGGCGTGCTGCGACGCGTGGCAACGCGCGTGATTCTGTTCATCATGGTGGCGTGCGGACTCATGAGCGCACTAATGATGACCGATGCGCGCGGTGTCTCGCCGTCGCGAATGGCATGGCTCATGGCGCTGTTACTGCCGTCGTTCGTGGCTTCAGCCATTCCGTTCGCGATTGCGTACGTGGTGGACACGGTGCGGCAACGCCCGGAGGGGTCACCCGCCGAGCGGATGCTGATGGCCAAGCTCGCAGTTGCCGCCTCGCTGTTCTTATTCGCGTTCGGCGGCTGGGCTGTGCCGCCGGTCAACCAGATGTTTCGCATCAAGACGCGGGGCTACGACGTGCCGGTTACCACGAAGGGTGTGCGCGAACTCACGACGGCCGAATTGCTCTTCGATCCAAAGCAGGCCGCAGAACATGAGCCGTACACCGGCGGCGCCGATCGCGCGACTCGGATTCGCGCCGAACTCCACAATCGCGCTTACCTCATCGCCCTCCCGTTGTTGCTTGTGTGGATGCGTTGGAAGGCGCTCGAACGACCGCACGGCCGGTTGTTACCACTTCAATTGCCACTTCCCGCGAGTCTGTCGTCGTTCTTGACCATCGTCTTCGTGACGATGACGTACTTCAGCGGCTGGCGAATCGAGATGGGCACGGGGCTGCCGAGAGGTACCGGAATCTGGATTGGCTTAGCAGCGTTGTTTGCCTGGGGACTGCTCACGCCGATCCGGCGGCGGGTGCTTATCGCCGCCGCCACCGCGTTTCAGAACAGCCGCATCGCGTAGCGATCGCCGCCCTCGAGCGGTGCGTAGTACTCGCGCACGTGATCGCGGAGCGCGATCGCGCTGTCGGGTGACATCGCGTAGAAGCCAAGCACCTGCCGGCTCCGAACGATCTCGATCTCCGCCACCTTCGTCCACGACGCGGGCACGCGCTCCGGGACCCAGGCCCAGCCAAGTTGCACGATCGCCGCTGAGGGATGAAACGGCCGCGTCCACTGCTCCACGTCCGCTGCCGTGTAGGCGCCGTGATTGGCGCGGCGGATCTTCAGCGGCTCGACGTCGCCAAGCCCGAACATGTCGAGAAACAGCGCATCGCCAAAATAACTGAGGGCGCCAATGTCGTTGACGACCACCGGACCGGCCGGGTAATAGCGATTGACGAAGTCGGCGGCGCGGACGTGCTCGAGAAAGTTCTCACGCGCGGCGGTGATCTCCGGTTCGGGGTACAGCGCGCGCCTCGGTGAGGCGATGGCGAACAGGAACACCGCGAGCGCGGCCGCCGTGGCCGGACCGCCGATGCGCGATGGCAGGCTGGAAGCCGCGGCCCCCATCGCGACCACGCCGAAGCCGATCAGGTACGCGTCATAGCGATACACCCAGAACAGCGACGAGAATGCAAAGTGCGCGTGCAGCGCGGTCATAGCCACGAGCATCAGCGGCGCAAGCACCTGCGCGTGCCACACGCTCCGCAACCGAACGGCGGCGACAATCGTGGCAATGACGCCCGCCACGAATACGACCAGCAGCGCGGGGTGACGGCTGAACAGTTCGAGAGCCTCAGCTCCCGGCAGCTTGAACAGCACCGCGAGTCCGGAGCTCTGCTCGCCGCCCGCCTTCAGCAGCAGCGAGTTCGGCAGGAACATCGAGCCGTTCGCCACCGAGATCAGCCCGAGAACGATCAGTGGCACGATCGCCGTGGCGCCAAGTGCGATCCCCGCCGGCAGGCGCCGGCGGCACGCGAGCAGCAAGCACACCACACCGACCAGGAAGAATCCCTCGTATCGAGACGCGCCGAGCAACGCACCGGCCAGGCACAGGACTCCCCACTCGCGCCGGGTGACAGCATCAGGCGATTGAAGCGCGTGAATGGCACGCTCCGCGAACGCGACGGTCAGGAACAAGTGCAGCACGTGCTCCATGCCCATCAGGACGACCGACGGCAGCTCGGCCGCGAGCACGAGACCCGCCAGCGCCACGATGCGTGCGGCTAGCGGCAGCCCCAGCCGCCGCAGCAGTCGGTCGCTCACCCATAGCAGCAAACCGGCAAACAGCAGGTTGAGCGCGAGCGGCGTCGCCTCTCGCACTCCCGTCACCAGATACGCGCCCGCCAGGAGCAGCGTCCAGAGTGGAGATGAAGACGAGGAGGAGAAGTGATGGCGATTCACGCCCCACACCCCGTGCGTGGCGAGGTTCTTCGCCATGCCCATGTGGATATAGGTGTCGTCGAGAGGATAGACGAAGTGATCGTCGCCCTGCGCTTGAATCGCCGGCAGCGCGACGAACAGGCAGCCGGCTATCAGCAGAGCTGCAATCGCGCACGGTAAAAACCGCACGCGACATTGTCTACGATTTTTTCTTCGGCTTGAAGACGTGCGTCGCCTGGCCGAAGAACACCTCAGCAGATTCCATCAGCGTCTCGGACAGGGTCGGGTGTGGATGAATGCTGAGCTTCAAGTCAGACGCCGTCATCCCCATTTCGATCGCGACGACGCCTTCGGCGATCAGCTCGCCTGCGCCTGAGCCGGCAATGCCGACGCCGAGAATGCGCTCGGTCTCCGGATCGATGATCAGCTTGGTCATGCCGTCAACGCGATCGATAGCGATCGCGCGGCCGGAGGCGGGCCACGGGAACTTCGTGACCTCAACCTTCAGGCCCTGCTTCTCTGCATCGGCTTCGGTGAGACCCGCCCACGCCACTTCCGGATCGGTGAACACGACCGCGGGTATGGCAGCGGGTTCAAACACCACCTTCTGCCCTTCGATGGCTTCCACCGCGACGCGTGCTTCGTGCGATGCCTTGTGCGCCAGCATCGGCTCGCCGGCCACGTCGCCGATGGCAAAGATCGTCGGCTCACCGGTGCGGCGCTGGCCGTCGGTCACGATGAAGCCCTTGTCATCGACCTTGACCTTGGTCCGGTCGAGGCCGTCGATCTTCGCGTTCGGCTTGCGGCCGATCGACACCAGCACGTAGTCATAGACCGCTTCCTTCGGCGCGCCCTCGCCTTCGAAGCTCACGGTCACGTCCTTGTCGGTCGCCTTCATCGCGGTGACCTTCGTCGAGACCATCACCTTCTCGAACGTCTTCTCGACGCGCTGCGCGAGGAACCTGACCAGGTCGCGATCCGCGCCAGGCAGCAGGCCCGGCGTCATCTCCACCACCGACACCTTCGTGCCGAGCGCCGCATAGACGGATCCGAGCTCGAGGCCGATGTAGCCGCCGCCGATCACCAGCAGCGACTTCGGAATCTCCGGCAGGTCGAGCGCGCCGGTCGAATCCATCACGCGCGGCGAGGTGCTGCTCAGCGCGGGAATCTTCGTCGGCAACGACCCGAGCGCGAGAATCATGTAGTCGACGTTGACGATCTCTTCGCCGCCGCCGCTCTTGGCGACCTTGATCGTCTTGGCGTCGACGATCGATGCCCAGCCCTGGATGTAGTTGATCTTGCGCAGCTTCGACACCTGGCCGGTGCCGCCGGTCAGCTTCTCGACCACGCGATTCTTGTAGTCGCGGAGCTTGTTGATGTCGACCTTGGCGGGTCCGAACTCGACGCCCCAATCGGTGGCGTGCTTCGACTCCTCGATCAACTTGGCGACATGGAGCAGCGCCTTCGACGGAATGCAGCCCCGATACAGGCAGACGCCGCCGGGATTCTTCTCGTTGTCGATGAGCGTGACCTGCATGCCCAGGTCAGCGGCATAGAAGGCGGCCGCGTAGCCGCCAGGGCCGGCCCCGATTACTGCGACGTGTGCTGACACGTGATTAACCCCTCAGCGTGAGCGCAAACGGATTTTCGAGCGCTTCAGCCACCCAGCGCAGGAAGCGGATGGCATCGGCCCCGTCGATCAGCCGGTGGTCGTAGCTGAGCGACAGCGGCAGCATCTGCCGCGGCTCGAACTCCTTGCCGTTCCACACCGGTTCGAACACGCCGCGCGAAATGCCGAGAATCGCCACTTCGGGCCAGTTGACGATCGGCGTGAACGCCGTGCCGCCAATGCCGCCCAGGTTCGAGATCGACATCGAGCCGCCGGACATGTCGTCGAGCGAGAGCTTGCGCTCCTTCGCCTTGTCGGCGAGCTGCTGAATCTCGACCGAAAGCTGGATCAGGTTCTTCTGGTCGACGTTGCGCAACACCGGCACGAGCAGACCGTTGGGCGTGTCCACCGCGATGCCGACGTTGATGTACTTCTTGTAGACGATCGCTTCGCCCGCGGCGTCGACCGAGGCGTTGAACTGCGGGAACACCTTCAGCGCGCTGGCGATCACCTTGGCCGCGACCGCGGTCACGGTCAGGTTGCCGCCGGCCTTGGCCACTTCGTCGCGGTACTTCTTGCGGACCTGTTCGAGCGCGGTGATGTCCGCCTTGTCGAACTGCGTGACGTGCGGAATCGTGTTCCACGCGTTGCTGAGATGCTCCGCGGTCTTGCGGCGGATGCCGGACATCGCCTTGCGCTCGACCTCGCCCCACTTGGCGAAGTCCGGCAGCGCGGGACCGATGACACCCGGACGCGCCACACCGCTGGCCGCCGCGGCCTGGCCGCCGGAGCCAATGCTGTTCATCACGCGTTTCGAGAATTCCTTCACATCGTCTTGCGTGATGCGGCCGCCCGGACCGGTGCCCGGGACCTGCGTGATGTCGACGCCAATCTCGCGCGCGAGGCGGCGAACGGACGGCGCTGCCGGCGCGGACGTCACTTGCGCGGCCGGAGCCTGCGCAGCCGCCTGGGGACGCGCTGCCGCGATGTTGGTCACCGACGCCTTCGGCTTCTCCGCAGGTGCAGCAGGTGCAACGGGTGCATCAGGTGCAGCGGGTGCTGGTGCGGATGCCGCCGGTGCTGCGGAGGCATCCTGTGCAGCCGCCGCACTAGTTGCACCAGTTGCACTAGTTGCACCCGTTGCACCCGTTGCACCCGTTGCACCCGTCGCCCCCGTCGCACTCGTTGCACCCGCAGCGCCATTGGCACCAGTAAGCGTCAGGACCGCTTGACCCGGTTTGACCTTATCGCCGGCTTTCACCTTGATCTCGGCGACCGTGCCGGCGACGTTCGACGGCACTTCGATCGTCGCCTTGTCCGTTTCGAGCTCGAGGACCGACTGGTCGACCTTCAGCGTGTCGCCGACCTTGACCAGGACTTTCAGGACATCGCCCTGGGCGACGCCGTCGCCCAGGTTCGGAAGGATGAATTCACTCATTAGCTAATCGCCGGGTTGAGTTTTTCGGTATCGATGCCAAGGTCCTTGATCGCCTTGGCCACTTCGTCTGGGCTCACCTGCTTCTCCTGCATCAGCGCATAGAGGGTGGCCAGCACCATGAAGCGCGCATCGACTTCGAAGAAGTTGCGAAGCGCGGCGCGCGAGTCGCTGCGGCCGAAGCCGTCGGTGCCGAGCGACTGCATCGGCTTCGGCAGCCACTTGTCAATCGAGTCCGGCAGCACCTTCAGGTAGTCCGACGCCGACACGAACACGCCGGGCGCGTCCTTCGTCACCTGCGTGACGTACGGCACCTTCGGTTTCTCGGTCGGGTGCAGGCGGTTCCAGCGGTCGCAGGCATGACCGTCGCGATAGAGGTTCACGTAGCTCGTGACGCTCCACACGTCGGCGCCCACGTTGTACTTCTCCTCGAGGATCTTCTGCGCCTCGAGCGCCTGCAGCAGGATGGTGCCGCTGCCGAACAACTGCGCGCGCAGCTTGGCCTTCGGCTTGCTGGTCGGCTTGGCGACGTACATCCCCTTGAGAATGCCTTCCTTCGCGTTGGCCGGCATCGGCGGATGTTCGTACTGCTCGTTCATCACGGTCAGGTAATAGA
>DATMJU010000207.1:0-11806 GCA_035553795.1 Vicinamibacterales bacterium | reverse complement strand
GTCCGGTGCCGCCGCCGGCGATCTGCATCCTGTCGTACGAACTCTGGCAATCCGCGTTCGGCGGCCGCGCCAACATGATCGGTGAGCTGGTCGAGGTCAACGGTTTCCGCCGCGAGGTGATCGGCATCATGCCGAAGGGCGCCGACGTGATGGATAACCGCACCGAGATCTGGATGCCGATCGCGCTCAACCCGAACAACCGGCAGAACCGCGGCAGCCACTTCCTGTACCTCCTCGGCCGGTTGAAGGACGGCGTCACGCCCGAGATGGCCAACAGCGAGCTCCAGTCGCTGATTGCGTCGTGGGGAGAGCGGACCGGTCAGAAGAACCACGTCTTCCGCCCATTGCCGAAGAACGCCGAAGAAGCCAAGACCAATCCCGGGCACATTCTGCAGATGCACCAGGTGCAGGAGCAGATCGTCGGCAGCGCGAGCCGCGCCATCTGGGTGCTGCAGGCAGCGGTGGGTTTCGTGCTGCTGATCGCCTGCGCCAACCTCGCCAACCTGATGCTGGCGCGTGCCGAAACGCGTCACCGCGAGTTCGCGGTGCGCACCGCGCTCGGCGCAGGGCGCGGCCGGCTGATCCGCCAGTTCATGACCGAAGGCGTGTTGCTGTCGATCATCGGCGGCGTGCTCGGCCTGGTGCTCGCCCGGGTCGGCGTCGACACGCTGCTGCGCGTCTATCCGACGAGCCTGCCGCGCACGGCCGAAGTGGCCGTTGACCCCGTGGTGTTGATCTTTACGTTCGGCATATCGATCGCGACCGGCCTGATATTCGGCCTTGCGCCGATCATGCACACTCGCGTGAAGGGCCTGGTGACGGCGTTGAAAGAAGGCGGCGCCAAGGGCGCGACGGGCGCGGCGCGTCATCACATCCGCCGCGGTCTCGTGATGGCGGAGGTCGCACTCGCCGTGATGCTGGTCATTGGCGCCGGGCTGATGATCCGCACGGTCTATAACCTGTCGGCTGTGGACGCCGGCTTCGATCGCTCACGGCTGGTCACCTTCCAGATGTCGCTCGCCGTCGCTGATTATCCGCAGCCGGGACAGCGCTCGCAGCTCTACCAAAGGCTGCTCGAGAAGCTGCGCGGCGTCGCCGGCATCCAGGCCGCCAGCGCGATGTCCGGACTGCCGCCGAACCGCCCGCTCAACGCCAACGACACCGACATCGGCAACTACACCGCGCCGCCCGAGGGTCCATTCGAGAACATCGACTACTACCAGTCGGTGATGACCGACTACTTCGAGACGATGGGCATTCCCATCGTCAAGGGGCGTGGCTTCGAGCCGACGGATATCAGCTCGGGTCCGGTCGTGATCGTCAACGAGTCGCTGGTCAACACGTTCTGGAAGGACGTGGACCCGATCGGCCAGACACTGAAGCCCGGGCTAACCGCCTTCCAGAACGTGCCTGACTTCCGCGTCATCGGCGTTGCCAAGGACGTGAAGCAGGGCGGCGTGGACAAGAAGACGGGCACCGAGTTGTATCTGCTGGTGGACCAGGTCGCGATGATGCCGGCCCCGCTTGCCAACGCGCCCGGCACGATGAACATCGTGATGCGCACGACGCTGCCGCCGGCGTCGCTGCGCACGTCGGTCGAGTCAGCCGTGCGCGAGGCCGATCCGTCCGTGCCGGTGGTGCGGCTACGCGACTTCAACGGCGTGTTCGATGAATCAATCCGCCGCCCGCGCCTGCTCGCCCAATTGCTCGGCGGCTTCGCCGGCCTCGCCCTGCTGCTCGCAGCGATCGGCACTTATGGCGTGCTGTCGTACATGGTCGCCGAACGCCGACGTGAGATCGGCATCCGCATGGCGCTTGGCGCCGACCAGGGCAGCGTGCTGACGTCCGTGATGAAACAGGGGCTTTCGCTCACCGGCATTGGCATTGTGGTTGGGCTCGCCGGCGCGTTCGCGATGAATCGGCTGATCGCCTCGCTGCTCTTCGGCGTGCAACCCACGGACACGCCGACGTTGGTCGGCGTGGTCGGCACGATTACGCTGGTCGCGGCGGTCGCGTGCCTTCTGCCGGCGTGGCGCGCATCACGCGTCGATCCGAACATCGTGTTGAGAGACGACTAGCCGGTAGCGGCGAGGGTGTAGAATTCCCGCAATGGATCGTCGAAATCTGTTGCGGTTGGGTGGAATGGCGGCGCTGGGCTTCAGTCTCGAAGCCTGCGCGCCGAGGACGGCGAAGCCGGCGCTGACGCCGTCGCGGCCGATGTTGCGGCTGCCGCTGGTCAACGTGTCGTTCGATCGCGTCATTCGCACCACGATCGGGCTGCGGCCGCATCGCCCTTCAGGCTTCGTGCTCAAGGCCGACAAGCTTGACGGCAAGACCATCATCCACAACTTCGGTCATGGCGGCGCGGGCATGTCGTTGTCCTGGGGCACGGCCTCGATGGCAACCGACATGGCGATGGCGCATACCGAGCGCAAGGCCGCGGTCATGGGCTCCGGCGTGGTGGGCCTCACGTCCGCGCGCGAGCTTCAGCGTCACGGATTCGACGTAACGATTTACGCGGCAACCGTCCCGCCCGACACCACCTCGAACATGTCGCTCGCCGGCTTCACGCCGACGTCGGGCCTGGTGGATTTCCAGAAGCGCACGCCGGAGTGGGAGGCGCAGTTCCGGCAGGCGGTCCGCATCGCGTATCGCCGGCTGCAGTTGATGGCCGGCCCGAAGTACGGCATCACGTGGATCAATAACTACGCGCCGACCAACAACGAGCAAGCCGGCCGCGGCACCAACATGCTGATGCCGGAGGATCTGCAGGGCGCGCGCGTCATCCTTGGACCGGGTGAGCACCCGTTCCCGATGAAGTACGCGATCGAGCGTCCGGAGATGCGCATCGAGCCGTCGATCTACCTCGACGCGCTGATGGACGACTTCCTGGCGTGGGGCGGCAAGGTGGTGATCCGGAAGTTCGAGACGCCGCGTGACGTGACCGCCCTCTCGGAGAACGTGATCGTCAATTGCACCGGCCTCGGCGCCAAGGCGCTCTTCAACGACCCCGAGCTGATGCCGTTGAAGGGGCAGCTGGTCGTGCTGACCCCGCAACACGAAATCAACTACAGCACCAGCGGCGGCGCCAGGCCGCCCGCCACACCGGATGCCGGTTTCGTGCACATGATGCCGCGCTCGGACGGTATTGTCCTTGGCGGCACGTCGATTCGCGACAACTGGTCGCTCGACATCGAGGAAGCCGATCGCAAGCGCATCGTCGAAGCGCACATCGAGCTGTTCGACTCGATGCGCGGTGCCGCTCGAACCTAGTTCAAGTTCTCAACACCTTTGCCGATTAGTGGCATGAGCCTTGCTCTGTGCGCGGCGAAGGTGTGTAGATGAACCCCGAAACCCTCCCTGGAACGCCGCCAAAACGCGACAAAATCCGCTCCGCGTGGATCTCGTTTGCGGGCCGGATCGTCGCGCAACTCATTGGTGCTGCGGCAACTGTGACGCTTGGCGCGATCGTGCTCGGCGGCCGCCAGGCGCCGGTTACGCCGGTGCCCGCGCCGACGCCGACTGTCCTCGTGGCCACCCCGATCCGCACTCACGGGGAGACAGTGATCGTGATGATGCCGGCGGGAAAAGATGGGCAAGTGGACCAGGCGCTGGCCACCCAGGTCGCGGAGTCGTTTGAAAAGACTAAGGCGCTGTCCGAGGGCGCAGGTGAGCGGCCGCAAACGCCCACTGATCCGCACGTTCAGCAATCAGCCGGTCCGTCGGGCGATACGCGTGAGAACCCCGCGTTTCCACGCGAATAAGCACCGGACGCTCACAACCCTGTGCGGCCTGTAGCGCCGCAGTGAACTTGAACGAGTGGCTCGGCACGACGCGGTCGTCGTGATCGGCCGTCGTCACCAGCGTGGCCGGGTAGCACGTGCCCGGCTTCACGTTGTGCAGCGGCGAGTACTTGATCAGGAACGCGAAGTGACGCGGATCGGATGACGATCCGTACTCGGTCGCCCATAGCCGTCCGCCTGTGAAGCGGTCGTAGCGCAGCATATCCATCACGCCGACGGCCGGCATCGCCACGCTGAACAGATCCGGCCGCTGTTCCATCACGGCGCCGACCAGCAGCCCGCCATTCGAACCGCCCATCATGCCCAGGCAATCTGGCGACGTGTAGTTGTTGGCGATCAGGGACTCGGCTACCGCGATGAAGTCATCGAACACGTTCTGCTTCTTGTCGAGCGCCCCATCCTTGTGCCACCGCTCGCCGTATTCGGCGCCGCCGCGCATGTTCACCGAGACGAAGACGCCGCCCATTTCGAGCCACGCCGGAACGTCGGCGCGATACGCAGGCAGCACGCTGATCGAGAAGCCGCCGTAGCCGTAGAGCATCGTGGGGTTGCGGCCGTCGAGCGCCAGGCCTTTCCTGCATGTCAGGAAGAACGGCACGCGCGTTCCGTCTTTCGAGGTTGCGAACATCGCGCGCGTCTCGAAATGCGCCGCTTCAAATGGCGGCTCGGCGGCCTCAAACGGCACGCTCCGTTGCGCTTCGAGGTCGTGACGATACACGGTCGCTGGTGTGAGCGGCGAACTGAACTGGAACCAGACGTCGTATTCGTCAGCTTTCCCGTAGATGCCAGACACCGCACCGATGCCGGGCAGCGCGATCTCGCCCTGCTTGCCGCCGTCGAGCGCGAACACTTGCAGGCGGCTCTGCACATCGACCAGGCAGTGGGTGATGATGCGGCCGCCGATCAACGCCGCCTGCTCGATGGCGTGCGGCTGCTCGGGAACGACGATCTTCCACGCTGCCGGATCCGGATTCTCGAGGTCGATTGCGATGATGCGGCGCCTGGGCGCGTCCTTGTCGGATCGCAGATACAGCCGCGAGTGGTAGTTGCCAATCGGGGCGAACTCGGCGTCGAGCGTCTCGACGATCGGCACGATCCGCGCGCCGACGTTTGGCGCCGCCGCGTACTCGAGGTCGATGAAATGCAACTGGTTGTTGTTGTCAGCGCCGCGGTAGGTCCGGATGAACACCCATCGCCCGTCATCGCTGACCGTGGCGTTGACGATCCAGGACGGATGATCGACCCGCTGGTAGATCAGTTGATCGGCGGACTGGGGCGTGCCGAGGCGATGGTAGTAGATCGCCTGCCCGGATAACTCAGCCTCGAGCACCTTGTTCTTTGGCGGTTCGGGATACCGCGAGTAGAAGAAACCGAGCGAGTCGTGCGTCCACGATATATCCGAGAAACGCACCCACGACACCGAATCCGCAAGATCTTGTCCAGTGGCGACAGATCGCACGCGGACCGTCTGCCAATCGGCGCCGCCTTGCGCGACCGCATATGCAAGCAGCTTCGCATCAGGTGACGGCATGTACTGCGCCAGCGAGACGGAGCCGTCCGGCGACAACTCGTTCGGATCGAGCACCACGGCGGGTGGATCGAACATGCCGGTCCGCATGTAGACCGGCGCCTGGCGCTGGAGTCCGGTGTTCTTCGAGTAGAACAGCCGCCCGCCCTCGATGACCGGCAGGCCGGTGCGCGGATAGTCCCAGAGCTCGGTGAGCCGCTCGGTGAAATGGCGGCGAAGCGGCAGTGATTCCAGGTGCGCGAAGGTGACCGCGTTCTGCGCGGCCACCCATTCGGCGACTTCAGGCGAGTCGAGATCTTCCAGCCACCGGTACGGATCGGCGATGCGGGTGTGGCCGTACAGATCGGCGACGTCGGTGACGCGTGTGTCCGGATACTTCACGCGAAGCGCAACCGGCCGGACTTACTTCGCGCGCGCGAGATCGACCACCGCGTCCCAGTTGAAGCGGACGAAGCGATACAGCTCGCTTTCGAGGATGCGCTCCTGGTCGCTATGCGCGCCGAAGCCCTTGGGACCGTCCTCGCTGTCGGTTGCGGGACCAATGCCGTAGCACTGGATGCCCTTCTGCCGGAGGAACGCCATGTCGGTCGCGCCCGTGCTCATCGTCGGCAGCGTGATCGCCTTGTAGTGCTTGGTGATGTTGGCTTCGAGCGCCTTGAACGCATCCGAGTCGAGCTTGGCGGCTGGCGTTGGCGGACGCGTGTCGCGAGCGCCGTAGTTCACTTCCACCTGCGGATCGTTGACGACCTGTCTGACCAGCTCGAGGAACTTCTCGGGGTCTTCATCCGGAGCCAGTCGCGTGTCGATGGTGGCGGTGCCTTCGGATGGAATGACGTTGGTGCGGTAGCCACCAGTGATCATCGTCGGCGACAACGACGTGCGCAGCATCGACCAGTGACGCGGCTCGTTCTTGCGAATGTAGTCATCCGCGGGCTTCGACACTTTCGGATCCGGGCTCAGCAAATCCTGGTAGCGCTTGGCGTCGGCGGGCGACGAGATGGAGGCCAGGCGCTTGAAGTACGCGGCCGTCGTCTCGTTGATGCGCATTGGCGGAGTCCACGCCGCAATCTTGCCGACCGCGTCGCCGAGGTGCGCGAGCGCGTTGTTCTCGAGCGGCACCGAGCCGTGTCCTGCGACACCGCGCGACGTGACGCTGATCGCGCGAGGGATCTTCTCAACAGTCTGGACGGACGCAAACCTGACCACCCCTCCGGTGCGCGTCACACCGCCGCCTTCGGCATAACAGAACTCAGCGTCGATGGAGGAAAAGTGCTCGTTGGCGACGAACTGGACCCCGATGGTCGATGCACCTTCTTCGCCGGCCTCGAACAGCGCGATCACGTCGCGGTCAAGCGCCACGTTCTGGCGCTTCAACATCAGCATCACCATCAGCGTGGAGACGACGTTGTCCTTGTCGTCCACGGTGCCGCGGCCGTAGATGTAGCCGTCCGCGCGCGCGGCGGAGAAGGGCGGGTGCGTCCACTTCTTCGGGTCGACATTCACGGTGTCGGTGTGCGCCATCAGCAGCAGCGGACGCTGCTTGCCGGTGCCCTTGAGCCTGGCGACGACATTGGGGCGCTTGTCCGCCTTGGTGAAGACCTGCACCGGGATGCCTTCGGCTTCGAGCACCTTCTTCAGGTAGTCGGCGACCGGCTGTTCGCCCCCCGGCGGATCGGTCGTGTCCATCTGGATGATGGCCTGGAAGTGCTTCAGGGTTTCGGCTTCGATCTGCGTCCAGTTCGGCTGGGCGGGCGCCTGAGCGGACAGCGTGATCGAGGACAGTGCTACTGCGAGCAGGATTCGCATGGCCGGTAGGTTAGCACGGCGTGCGCCGCCGATCAGCCGTCGAGCATCTCTCGAATCTTGGACAGCAGGGCCAGGTTGGTGAACGGCTTGCCGATGAAATGCTCCTTCGGGCCGATGATGCGTTCCTGGCTCTCGATGTAGCCGGACATGTAGAGCAGCCGCGCCTCCGGCCGCAGCTCGAACAGGTGTTCGGCGAAGCGACGTCCGCCCATGCCGGGCATGACGACGTCGGTGAGCACCAGGTCGATCGGTTGCGTCGATGCCCGCAGGACTTCCAGCGCCTCTTCGCCGCTGCTGGCGAGCAGGGCATGGTAGCCGGCGGTGGTGAGCAGCAGTGCGGTCAACACCCTGACGTCGTTATCGTCCTCGACGATCAGGATCGTTTCTGTGCCACGGGGTGGGACGCCAACAGCGCCAGGTGGTTGCGCGTCGGGCACGCCTTCCACGGCAGGGAGGTAGACATGAAAGGTGGTGCCGGCCCCGGCGACGCTGTCGACAAAGATGTAGCCGCCGCTTTGCTTGACCACGCCGTAGACGGTGGGCAATCCGAGCCCGGTGCCCCTGCCCATTTCCTTGGTGGTGTAGAACGGCTCGAAGATGCGTTCGCGCGTCAGTTCCGACATCCCGGTGCCGTTGTCCGCCACGCGCAGCTCGACGTACGGTCCGGGCTGCACCTGCAGCCGCTCGTTGCCGTGCGATTCGTCGAGGCGGCTGTTGTGAAGCGAGATGTCGAGTTGACCGCCGTCCGGCATGGCGTCCCTCGCGTTGACGACGAGGTTCATGATCACCTGATCGATCTGCCCGGGATCGGCGCTCACGCTCGACAACTCCGCGTCGCCGGTGACGGTCATGACGATGTCTTCGCCGATCAGCCGGCGGAGCATCGGCGCCATCTCCTTCACGGTATTGTGCAGATTCAGGATCGCCGGCTTCAGTGCCTGCTGGCGGCTGAAGGCCAGCAACTGCTGCGTGAGTTGCGCGGCGCGGCCGCCGGCGCGGCGAATCATCAGCGCGCGCTCGAGCAAGGCGGTGTCGGCGGCGACGCCTTCGACGATCAGTTCCGCGCAGTTGTTGATGACGACCAGCAGGTTGTTGAAGTCGTGCGCCACGCCGCCGGCGAGACGGCCGACGCTTTCCATGCGCTGCGCGAGCCGCAGGCGCGTCTCCATCTGCGTGCGCTCGGTGATGTCGATATGCGAACCGAGCAGGTGAAGGTTGCGGCCGGCCGCGTCCCGAATCAGCTGGCCGCGCGCCAGGATCGACCGGTAGCTGCCGTCCTTGTGACGCAGGCGGAACGTGCGGTCGTACACGGAGTCCGGATTGGCGAGGTAGTCCTTGACGGCCTGGACCGTCGCGGCCTCGTCGTCGGGATGCAGTCGCGAGCGCCATTCATCGACGTGGCCATCGATCTCGTCGTCGGCGTAGCCGAGCTGCCGCTTCCATTCGGGCGAGAAGTAGACCTCGTCGGTCTCGAGGTTCCAGTCCCACAATCCGACGTTGCCGGCGCTCACGGCGCGCTGCAGCTGCTCTTCGGCATTGCGGAGAATGCCCTCGGCCTGCTCGCGCGCCGCGATCGATTCGGCCATCAATCGTTCGGCGCGTTTCTGCTCGGTGGTCTCGGTGATGTAGACGGTCAGGCCATCCGGCGATGGATAGATGCGGCTCAGGAACCAGCGATCCAGTTTCTGGTTGTGACCTTCGAGCACCGAGGCTTCCTGGGTCGCCAATGCCCGTGCGTAGGCGCGTCCCCATGGACGCTCCATCGCGTCGGGAAACTCCGTGAGCGCGTGCTTGCCGATGAGATCAGACGGGTGCCGCTTGCCGAGCATCTGCGCGGCCTGCGGGTTGACGTAGGTATATTGCCAATCGAGATTGAGCGCGATGACCCCATCTCGGATGCGCTCCAGGACGCTCGACAGCACGCGTCTCGCGTCCTCGGGGTTCGCCGGAGGGATCCAGCGCATGAAGTGAGTCTATTACTGTCAGGCCGAACTGCAATACCGCCCAGGCTGAGCTAGCGAACGACGCCGCGCCGTGCGCGGACCCGGTACGCGTCGTTGACCGCCTTCACGCGGACGCTGTGGTACTGCCCGTTGCCGCGCTTGGCAGGCGTGTAGCCAATCATGTACTGGCTGTTGAGCTCTTCGGCGATCCGCTCGGTCGCGGGTCCGAGTTCCGCGGCGCTGCCGATGATCTCGGTATAGCCGCCGCCCTGGCTGGTCAGCTCGTTGAGGGTGAACGGGTTGATGCGGGTGGAGTTCTTCGCGTCGATGGAATTGATGCCGATCGCGTAGAGAAACACGTCGCTGCGCACCAGCTTCTGCTTCAGCGCGGTCGGCGTCATGTCGCTCGCGGTATCGGCGCCGTCGGACACGAGCAGGAGCGCGGCGCGCGGGTGCTGCCGTGAATCGAACATCGGCAGCGCGGCGTCGATCGCGTCGTACATCGCGGTGCCGCCGGTTGGGCGAATCGCGTCCAGCTTCCCGCGCAGGTCCGCGCGTTCGGTCGTCCAGTTCCCGAACAGCCGCGTCTCGTGGTTGAACCCAAGCAGCGACGCTTCGTCGTCCGGCGCGAGCAGCTTGTCGAGGAAGTGGGCGAGGGCAGTGCGCGCATCCGCCATGCGCTGCCCGCGCATCGAGTCGCTGATGTCGAGCGTCAGCGACAGGCTGACGGGCACCCGTTCCCTGGTGAACTGCGTGATCGTCTGCGGGACGCCGTCCTCTTCGACGATGAAGTCTTTCGGTTCGAGGTTGGTGATCAACCTGCCGTCCGCGTCGCGAACGGTGACGGCGGTCGTCACCAGCTCCGACGCGGCACGGAACGTTTCGCTCCGGCGCGCGTCGATAGCCTGCTGCGCCGACAGCGGCGCGGCCGCGAGCGCGGCGAGCAGGACGATGCTATTTCGCAAAGTTGTAGAGCGCGCTGCGTGTCCTGATGAACAGCTCGCCATCCGCCGGCACTGGCGTCGCGAACACTTCATCGTCGAGCGTGTTGACCTGCAGCACCTCCCAGTCGCCCTTCGCGGTGACGACCGACACCGTGCCGTCCTGGCTGACGAGCCACACCTTGCCGTCGGCGCCGATCGGCGAGGCGAAGTACTTGTCGATCGCGCCCTTCAACCGGCCCTGCTTGATCACGTTACCGGTCGCTGGATCGAAGGAGATCAGGATGCCGCTGTCGTTGACCATGTAGAGCACGCCGTTGTAGAGCACGGTTGACGGCACCTGGGGCACGGGCCGCAGGTACTTCCACTTCACCGCGGTGGCGGTCATGTCGCCAGACCCGCCAAGCTTGATCGCCATCAGGCCGTTCTCGGCAGCGAGCATCGAGCGGAAGATCTCCCAGTCCTTGGCGTCGAGCTCGCCGTCGCGATTGCCGTCGAACGCGTCGAAGCCGGCTTCAGGCTTGAGCATGCGCTCCATGCGATCGGCGGGCGTGTGATCGATCGTTTCCTGGCGGCTGATCTTGCCGTCCTTGTTGGTGTCGAAGCGCTTCAGCCCTTCGGCAAAATCGACCGTGGGGATCTGCGTGCCGGCCTGGTTGGCGCCGAAGCCCCAGCCGTTGATGTAAAGCGTGTCGTCGTCGATGCTGGCGACGGACTTCATCTCGCACGCGAGCCCGCGCACGTACCACAGCTGCTTGCCGGTCTCGAGGGAGTACGACGTCAGCTGGAACGATTCGGGCACGAGGATCTGCGCGGGGCCGCCGTTCTTCGGCCGCCAGATCGTCGGCGTCGAGTACCCCGAAATGACGTGCGGGCGCTGCACGCGCCAGCGTTCCTTCCCGGTCCGGGCGTCGACCGCGAGGATGTAGGCGGTGAGATCCTGGTCGACGGGAAGAATCAGCATGCCGTCTTCGAGGATCGGCGATGCGCCGAAGCCGTAGAACATCGTGAAGGGGCCGAGCGGCATGCGCCAGCGCTCCTTGCCGGATGCGGAATAGCTGATCAGGCCGAAGTCCTGGAAGAAGGCGTAGACGTTCTCGCCGTCGGTCACGGGGCTCGGCGACGCAGGGCCGTTGACGTTTTCCTTGCGGCCCTTCTGCGGACGCGGCACTTCGTGCTGCCACAACTGCTTGCCGGTCTTGCGATCAAGACCGTGCACGAACAGCTTGTAGTTGTGCGGATCCTTGTTGTCGATCGGCGAGTGCGACGTCAGGAAGATGTGCGAGTTGGTGAACACCGGCGACGAGTGGCCGGGCGGTACCGCGACCTTCCACTTCACGTGGCTCGTCGGGCCAAACTCAACAGGGAGGTTGGTAGCGTCTGACACACCTGTGCCATTGGGCCCCCGAAACCTCGACCAATTCTCAGCAGCAACGACCCCTGCACCCAGCACGGCGATAAGGGCCACCGTGACAGTCACGCGCATTTTCAGCATGTGCTAATCCTCGCAACATGGCGGAGATGTTGCAAGGGTAGAGAGGCAGGAGGAGCTATGTCGTCACTGGCTATTTGGATCATTGGCTTCATGGTCTTGATCGGTGGATTGGCCTACGGGGCGAGCCTCGCGGGCATGAGCGCGCAGTGGATTGGCGTCGGCGCAATTGTGCTGGCCGGCCTTGGAATCGTGATGGGCGTATCCCGGACGAGGACGAAGGACGTCTCGCACGGCTAGGCTGGGGATCAGGGATCAGGGATCAGGGATCGGGGATCAGGGATCAGTTAGTG
>DATMJU010000206.1:0-10175 GCA_035553795.1 Vicinamibacterales bacterium | reverse complement strand
GAAAAGAAGGGCGGCCGTTCCGGGCACTATCGGAAATGAAAGTTCTCATCTCGATCCAGCAGCCGGTGATTCAATGGCAGATTCCTGCCACCGGCGTTCAAGCCCTCCGCCAGCGATTTCCCGACATCGAATTCATCCACGCCACCACGCCCGAGCAACGCGCCGAGGCGTTAAAGGATTGCGACGTCGCCTACACGTGGATCCTCAAGGCCGGCGAGATCGTGGACGCCGCGAAGTTGAAATGGGTGCATACCTCCGCGGTCGCCGTGGAGACCATCTGCCTCACCGAACTGGCGGCCCGCGGCATTGCCGTGAGCAACAGCCGAGGCGTGCAGGCCGTGCCGATCGCCGAGCACGTGATGGCGGTGGTGCTCTCGTTTGCCAAGCAACTGCCGTTCGCGCTCGAGCATCAGCGCAGCGGTTCGTGGGCGCAGAACCAGTTCATGGGCGAGCGCCTGCCGTGGCTGCTGAAGGGAAAGACGCTCGGCGTGATCGGCGTCGGCACCATCGGCAGCGAGATCGCCGCCCGTGCCAATGCCTTCGGCATGCGCGTCATCGCGATGCGCCGTCATGCCACGACGGCCGTCCCGGGCATCGAGCGCATGTTCGGACCGGAACAGCTCTATCCGTTCCTGTCGCAGTGCAACGTGCTGGTGATCGCCGCTCCGCTCACGCCGCAGACGCACTCGCTGCTCGGTGAAGGGCAGCTCGCGCAGCTTCCGAAAGGCGCGGTCGTCGTCAACGTCGGCCGGGCGAAGATCCTCGACACCGACGCGCTGATGAACGCGCTCGACTCGGGGCACCTCGGTGGCGCATCGCTCGACGTGTTCCCGCAGGAGCCCTTACCGCCCGAGCATCGCCTGTGGAAGACACGCAACGTGATTCTCACGCCCCACACCTCCGGCTTCCGCCAGGGGCATTGGGATGACGTCGTCGATCTGTTTGGGGACAATCTCGAACGATTCAGACGCGGCGAGCCGCTGCAATTCCGCGTCGAGCCGGAGCTCGGATACTAGGAATTAGGAGCTAGGAATTAGGAATTAGGAATTAGGAATTAGGAACTAATTCCCAATTCCCAAATCCTAATGCCCCGCTTTCGGCGGCGGCTCGATGTGAATGATCGCGTCCTTGATCTGTGGGAAGCGCGCCATCAATCGATCCTTGACGACGTGAGACAGCGAATGCGCCTTGTCGAGCGGCATGTTCGCGTCCATCCAGATGTGCAGGTCGAGAAACACGAAATCCGCTGAGCCGCGCGTGCGGATGTGATGGCTGCCGATCACTTCGGGCACGCTCCTCACCACCGCCAGGATCTCCTCCTCGGCAATCACGTAGCGATCGGCAAGGATGCCGGTCGTGGAATTGAAGATCTCCCAGCACGCGTAGCCGATGAACACGGCGACGACGACCGCCGCCACCGGATCGAGCCACAGGTAGCCGGCCTTCACGCCGATCAGCGCGACGATCACGGTCGCTGACGTCAGCAGATCGCTCAACGTATGGTGCGCATCGGCAAGCAGCACCTCGCTGTTCAATCGCTTGCCGGCGCTGCGTTCGTAAAACACCACGCCGAGGTTGACGAGGAACGTGCCGCCCATCACCACGAACGTCAGGGCGGTGATGGTGGGCTCGCCGCCGGTCTGGAAGCGCTCCCATGCCGCGGACAGCACTTCCCGCAGCACGAGCAGCAGGAAGATGAGAATGCCCAGCGACGCCATCGTCTCGAACTTGCGATGGCCGTACGGATGGTCTTCATCCGGCGGCGCGCCAGCGACGCGGACGCCGATGATGGCGACGACGTTCGAGGCGGTGTCGGTGAGGGAGTGATAGCCGTCCGACAGGACCGAGACGGCGCCGGTGGCCATGCCGAGCGCGATCTTCGCGGCGGCGACGATCAGGTTGAGGAAGAGGACCCGGTAAAGGACCGCCGAGACTTCGGTCGCACGGTCCCGCACGGAAATTCGCTAGAACACGCGCGCCTGGGGAACGGGCCACCAGCGCACCTGGACCTTGCCGATGATGTACTTCTTCGGCACGAAGCCCCAGTGGCGGCTGTCGGAACTATTGTTCCGGTGATCGCCCATCACGAAGTAGTAGCCCTCGGGAATCACCTGCGGGCCCCAGTCGTCGTGGCTGCGATATTCGGCCGGCACGAAGTCGTCGCGCATCGGCACGTCGTTGACGTAGACGCGGCCGTCAACCACGCGCACGGTGTCGCCTTCCTCGGCGATGACGCGCTTGACGAACGACTTGTCCGGGTTGAGCGGGTAGTAGAGCATCACGATGTCGCCGCGCTGCGGCGAGGTGAGGCGATAGCGGAGCTTGTTGACGATCAGGCGGTCCTGGTCGGCCAGCGTCGGCGCCATGCTCTGGCCCTCCACGCGCGCGACCTGGAAGCCGAACGTCACGATCAGCGTCGCGTACACGGCGGCGGACGCCAGCGTGCGCACCCAGGCGAAGAATTCATCGCGCCACACTTCGAGGCGGCGCATCATCTGCTGCGAATCGACGTCGATCTGCATCGGCAGCGGGGTGGTCGCCGGCCGCGCGAAGGGATCGGTGGTGGTGACGAGACTGGTGCTGTCCAGCGCAGCCGGATTCTCATCGCCGGGGTCGGCGAAGACTACAGCTTCAGGTACTCCCGCAGGCGCCTGGTCTGCGAACGGCTGACCGGGATTTCCGTCGCCTTCTGGTCGGTCATCCTGAGGATGTAATTCCGGCTGAACCAAGGAACGATCTCCTTCACCTTGTTGATATTGACCAGGTGCGATCGGTGCACCCGCCAGAACACTTCGGGATCGAGCCGCGCGTGCAGCTCCTCCAGCGTCCGGTCGTTCGATGTCCCCGATACCTGATTCGTAACAATATTAATCGAATCCTCGACGAGG
The DNA here is from genome assembly GCA_035553795.1 of Vicinamibacterales bacterium. Lineage (GTDB taxonomy): Bacteria > Acidobacteriota > Vicinamibacteria > Vicinamibacterales > UBA2999 > 12-FULL-67-14b. The sequence continues at coordinate 7,287 of DATMJU010000206.1, read as the reverse complement.
GAGGCATGGATGATCTCGTCCGCCCTCACGAGTACAAACTTGTCATTTACTTTGACGGCCACCTGATCCCGGCGGTCTTTCTGGCCTTCGATGATGCGGACCAGCCGGTCCAGCTGCCCGACCATGGGCTCGCTGTCGTTCCGGCGCTTGCGCGCCCGCGAGACCGCAAGCTCGAGCCGCGACCCTTCCACCGGCTTCAGGACGTAATCGACGGCATTGACCTCGAAGGCCTCGATGGCGCGCTGGTCATAGGCTGTGACGAAGATGACACTGGGCCCGGTTCCCGATTCCATCAGTTTCCGTGCGACTTCAAAGCCAGTGAGCCCCGGCATCTGCACGTCCAGGAACGCCACGTCGGGGCGATGCCGCGCGATTTCGGCGAGCGCCTCGACGCCGTTGGCCGCTTCGCCCACCACGTCGACGCCGTCCAGTTGACCGAGCAGGAAGCACAACTCGTCCCGCGCAAGCTCCTCATCGTCGGCCACCACCGCGGTCAGTGGGCGATTGGTCATGCCGTGATCCGTTGTTCGACGGCGATGGCGTAGGGGATCTCGACGCGCGCGACCGCGCCCTTGCCAGGCTCGCCGACCAGGGTGAACCGCCCCGCGTTGCCGTAGAGCACGCGCAGACGCTCGTTGACGTTGTTGAGGCCGATGCCGCCCGTCATCACCTGCGGCAGGCGCTCGCGGGGGATGCCGATGCCGTCATCCGCGATTTCGATCACCGCGAGATCCAGCTCGCGACGGCAGCGAATCGTGATGGTGCCGGGGCCGACCTTCCGCGCGAAGCCATGCTTGATGCAGTTTTCCACGAGCGGCTGAAGCAGCAGGCTGGGCACGACGATATCCAGTGTATCCGGCGCGATCGACTTCCTCACCGACAGGCGGGTGCCGAAGCGAATCATTTCGATGTCGAGATACTCGTCGATGGCGGCGAGTTCATCGCGCAGCGTGACGAACTGCTGCTGGTTCTGCATCAGCCGGCGCAGCAGCCCCGACAGCTTGTGGACCACCGCGCGCGCCGTCTCCGGCTGCGAGCGAATCAGCGACGACACCGACGCCAGCGTGTTGAACAGGAAGTGCGGGTTGATCTGGCTCTTGAGCGCTTCGACCTTGGCGGCGAGCAACCGTTTCTCCTGCTCCTGCAGCCGATGCTCGATGCGCGCGCTGTTCCAGATCTTGATCGGCGTCGCGACGGTGAGGACCGTGGCGACGTAGATCATGATCGTCAGCCAGGGCTCGGGGCCAGGGAGCCGGAACAGGCCGGACGGGTAGCGCGCACCGATCGTCTGGCGTACCAACTCGAGGCCGATCGGCACCAGGACGAGCACGACCTGCCAGTTGATCCGCATCCGTCGCAGCATGCTCCAGAGGTAGCGAGGCAGGGTGAAGAACCCGAACGGCGAGAAGTTCCAGATCGCTTCTTTCGGGCACGCCTCGCGAATACCGCCGCCGGCGAAGCCGCAGCCGATCGCAAAGAACGGCGCGCCGTACTCGCCCGCGGCCAGGGCCGGAAGTGACGTGAACAGCCCGACGATGGCACCGGTGTAAGGACCCGCGATCAGGCCGGCGAGCAGGGCGCCCTCGAGCGTCAGGTCCGCCGCGTCGTAATTGAGCAGGATGCGGGAGGCAACCCCGGCGGCAAAGGGGACGGCGAGGCCGAGCGCGAACACCAGGCGGTCGGGCCAGCTTCGCTGCTCGAAGATAAGGATATGGCGGAAGCGCCGATATCGGGCCAGCATGGTCGCCAACGCCGCCATCGCCGCCAGCTTGACCACCAGGGTGGTGAGCAGGAACTGGCCCGCAGAGAGAAATTTTTGCTCTTCTATCATCCGGGAACCGGCAACCGGGAACCGGGAGCCGTAACTGGCGAAAACAGCAAGCTTTACCGGCTCCCGGCTCCCGGATCCCGGCCACCGGATGGTATCATTCATGGATATGCTCGGTCCGCTCGCCAAAGGCTTTGCGCTTACTTTCAAGCACCTGTTCCGTAAGCCCATCACCGTTAACTATCCGGACCAGAAAATCCCGATGTTTCCGCGGTATCGCGGCAAACAGGTGTTGATGCGGGACGAGAACGGGCTCGAGAAGTGCGTGGCCTGCGGGCTGTGCGCGGTGGCGTGCCCGGCCGACGCGATCTACCTCGAGGCGGCGGAGAACGACGGCACCGTCATGGCCGGTCCGCGTTACGCGTCGACCTACCAGATTCACAAGACGCGCTGCATCTTCTGCGGTTACTGCGAAGAGGCGTGCCCGGTGTCGGCGATTTTCATGGGCAAGGACTACGAGCTCGCGGTCTACAGCAAAGACGACTTTGTGTGGGACAAGACGGAGCTGCTGGTCCCGGCCGCTGCCGATCAAAAGGCGCCCAACGCCGCGCGATAGAGAACCGCGCGGCCCCGGCGGCCGTCTGTAACATAGCGCCCTGTTTCCATTAAGGCAGTGAAAAAGCCCTTTCTCAATGCGTTAGATGATCGTGTGCTCGTCTGTGACGGCGCCATGGGCACGATGCTGTACGGCAAGGGCATCTTCATCAATCGCTGCTTCGAATCGCTCAACCTCACCCAGCCCGAACTCGTCGTCGACGTGCACGGCCAGTATCTGAAGGCCGGCGCGGACGTCATCGAGACCAACACGTTCGGCGCGAACCGCATGAAGCTGCGCGCGTTCGGCCTTGGCGACCAGGTGCGCGAGATCAATTTCGCCGGCGCCGCCGCCGCGCGCAAGGCGATCGAGCTCTCTGACGCGGAAGCGTATGTGGCCGGCGCGATTGGCCCGCTCGGCGTGCGCGTCGAGCCGTGGGGCAAGACGGGTGTCGATGAAGCGGAAGAGATGTTCCGCGAGCAGGCGCAGGCGCTGCTCGACGGCAAGGTCGATCTCTTCATCCTCGAGACATTTCGCGACCTCAACGAGATCGGCGCCGCGATTGCGGCCGTCCGCAGCATCTGCGACCTTCCGATCGTGGCGCAGATGACTACGGAAGAGGATGGCCTCAGCCTCGACGGTGCCCCGCCCGAGCAGTTCGCGCCAGAGCTGATCAAGCGTGGCGCTAACGTGGTCGGCGTTAACTGCAGCGTCGGCCCCGCGCCAATGCTTGAAACTGTCGAGCGGCTGTCCGACATCATAGATGTATGGCTCTCGGCGCAACCGAACGCAGGTAAGCCGCGCGACATCGAGGGCCGTAATCTTTACCTCTGCTCTCCGGAATACATGGCGTCGTACGCGCGGCGCTTCATTGCTTCAGGTGTAAGGCTGGTCGGCGGGTGTTGCGGGACCACGCCGGAGCACATCCGACAGATTGCACTGGCGGCGAAATCGATGGGGCCCGGCCTCGCCCGGCACGCGGGCGGTGTCGACGTGAAGACGCCGATCGCCAGCCAGCCTCACGCGAAGCCGCCGGTCGAGCGGGAAGAGAAATCGGCGCTCGCGAAGAAGCTGGTGAACGGCGGGTTCGTGCGAGCGATCGAACTGGTGCCGCCGCGCGGTCACGGATCCGCGAAGGCGTTGGCCGACGCATCGCGGCTGGCGAGCCGCGGTGTGGACGTGGTCACGATTCCTGATGGACTGCGATCCGGCGCGCGCATGAGCGCGCTGTCGATGGCGGTCCTGGTGCAGCAACACGCGGCCGTCGAAGCGCTGCTGCAGTATTCGTGTCGCGATCGCAACCTGCTGGGCATCCAGTCGGATCTGCTGGGCGCGCACGCGATGGGGGTGCGTAACGTGCTCGGCATCACCGGTGATGTGCGCAACCTGGGCGACATTCCGGACGCGACCGCGGTGTTCGACGTTGATTCGATCGGGTTGACGAACGTGATCAACCGGCTGAATCACGGCCTCGACATCGGCGGGCAGCCGATCGGCGATCCGGCGGCGTTTCATGCCGGGGTGATGGTGAACCCGTCGCGCGATCTCGATCAGGAGATTCGCCGGCTGGAGTTCAAGGTGGAAGCGGGCGCGGAATTCGCGGTGACGAGGCCGGTGTTCGATGTCGGCGCGTTCGAGCGGTTCCTCGCGCGCGTCGGCTCGCTCGGCCTGCCGATCATCGTCGGCATCTGGCCGTTCGAGAGCGCGCTGAACGCGGAGTTCATGGCGAACGAAGTGCCGGGCGTGACGGTCCCGGATGCGCTCGTGGAGCGCATGCGCAAGACGAGCAGTGCGGAGGCGGCAGTCGCGGAAGGTGTGGCGATTGCGCGGGAGATAGTGACGGCCGTCAAAGGGATGGCCGCGGGTGTCCAAATCTCGACGCCATCGGGCCGGCTGGACGCCGCCCTCGATGTGCTCGACGTGGTATAGTCCGGTTCCGACTTAGCAAGTGAGAAAATATGGCCCTATTTGAGCAAGAGACTCAGCGTTCTGGCAACGCCGCGACGAAGGCGCTTTCGGTCACCAACTACGGGACCGATTTCATGCACCTCGTCTACCAGAACATCGCGAAGGTCTACGACTACACGTATGGGCCGACGCTGCACCCCGGCCGCATCGAAGCGCTCGAGAAGATGCGGATCCGCCCCGGCACGGAAGTGCTGGAGGTGGGCGTGGGCACCGGCATCAACCTGGGGATGTATCCGCGTACCGCGAAGATCACCGGCATCGACCTGTCGAGCCGCATGCTCGTGAAGGCGCAGAAGCGCATCGACGAGAAGGGCCTGACCAACTGCAAGGTCGCGGAAATGGACGCGACCAAGATGACCTACGCCGACAACTCGTTCGACGTGGTCTACGCGCCGTACGTGATCAGCGTGGTGCCGAACCCGGTGGCCGTTGCGCGCGAGATGTACCGCGTGTGCCGTCCCGGTGGCCGCGTCGTGATCCTCAATCACTTCAAGAGCGCCAATCCGCTGATGGCGAAGATCGAAACCGCCATTTCGCCGATGACGGTGCATGTGGGCTTCAAGGCCGACCTCGATCTGCCTGGCTTCCTCGAGCAGGCGGAACTGACGCCGGTGTCGCTCGAGAAGGTCAACGTCCCGAAGATCTGGACGCTGATCACCGTAGTCAAAGACTAAGGCCGCTCCAGCGCGCGAAGTTGATCTTCGCGCAGCACGACAAACAATCCAGACCCCTCGGCGACCACGCGTCCTGAGGGGTCTTTTAGCGTACTGCGCACGTGAACCTTGCGGCCGTCGACGCGTTCGATTTGCGCTTCGACGGTCGTCTCCGTCCCGAGCGGCAGCATCGCCATGAACGAGATGGTGATGGTCGCGGCCACGCTCTTGTAGTCGTTCATCCACGCCGCCGCGCCCATCGCTTCATCGAGCGTCGCGGCCATCGCCCCGCCGTGCACGTGTCCCGGAGGCCCCATCGTCTTCGAGCCGAACCACGCCTTGGCGTAGAGCGTGGGTTCGCCCGGCTTGCGGAAGTAGGCCAGGCGCACGTGGTTGCTCTCGGCCAGGAAGGTGCCTTCCGGTGATGGAAACGGTTCGACCGGTTCCCATCCCGCCTCGGGCTTTGGCGCCGGCGGTTCAGACGGGTTCAATGGTTCATTCACAGAGTGTCCACGAGGATATCAGCGGCGACATCCGCGCCATCGGTCGCCGGACGCGTCGGCGGCGCCGGCTGGGCGAGCACCGCGTCGAGATGTGCCTGCCAGCGCCCGCTGAACAAGTCGCCATGGTCGATGAATCCGCAGCGGAGGTAGGCCGGCATCGCGTCCACGAGCACCTGGTACTCGCGAAAATCTCCGCGTGAGGTATAGAGCAACGCAGTCTGGTTGGCGATGCACTCGGAGATGATGCCGTAACCCGGCTTGGTCACGACCACGTCGGCGGCCTTGACCAGATCCTCGTAGCGATAGCCGCGTTCGTAGAGTCCCGCCTCGCCGATCGACTCCGGGACGAGCACGTGATAGCCGTCGAGCTGTTGCAGCGCCGCGGTGTCCAGCGCATCGAGACCATAGCCGCCGAACGAGGTCAGCACGACCCGTCGATCGAGCGGCAACCCGAATGCTTTCCGCACTTCGATTGGATCGCGCGCTGAGCGGCGCGCGACGAACGGCAGATCGTGAATCGACCGGAACGTCGCGAACCCGCCCCACATCGGCATGCGCAGCGCCCTGGTCGTGCCGCGATAGATCTCGCCGATGCGATCGGCCACCGGCTGCCCGCCTTCGTAGTGCTCGTAGATCCAGTCCCACGTGAAGTTACCGGTGGCCAGCGCCGGCAGTCCAGCGGCGAGCCCCGCGGCAATGCCGAGCGGCGGAAGATCCGAGATGGTCAGCACCGCGTTGTGTTGACGGAGCAAGGCAACTTCGGTTTCGACTCGCCGGTCGAAGGTCGACATGAACGCTTCGGCGCGCGCGATCGATCCGGGCGCGTCGAGATGAAGGCTGTCGATCTGGATGACGCCGGTGTCGACTTCGGCGGGGGAGAGTGTGACGCCGGGCCGCGCCGTCCGTTCGACGAGCCACGGGGCTACGGAGGAACGAATGATGACGTGGAGGTCAGGCAGCCGATCGACGAGCGCGTTGATGATCTCGATCGACCTCGAGGCATGGCCGAAACCATGCCCCGAGATGTAGAACACGATGCTCAGCCGCGCCAGCCTTTCGTGGGACGCGTGAAGCGGGCCGGGAGCTTGGAGCGATCGATCGGCGCCGATGGCGGCTGTTGCGCCTCGGACTCGTCGACGTCCTCGTCTTTCGGCAGGCCCTCGAGCTGATCGATGAACAGCATCGAGTGATGCGAGGGCACTTCGAACTTGCGGCCGCAGGTCTTGCAGGTCACCTCGTCATCGAGGCGCAGCAGGTGATCGCGCAGCTTGTCGAACTTGGCGCGGTCCTCGCCGCTCTGGGGCTGCCGGTCCTTCCGCTTGGTGCGCCGCATCCAGCGGATGCTGTATTCGTTGGTGCGCTTGCACTTGGGACACGGATACTTCGCCGTCCGGCTCTCCGGCTTGTCCTGGAAGAACGCTTTCTCGTCAAAGGCCACAGACCATCGTAACGCAGAGTGATGTCCACCGATTCAGGATCCACCGATTACACCGATTACCAGCGTTCCGGATCAGTTGCTTTTGGAGCAGTTCGGCGGCGGCGCTACGCGCGCCGGGCTCAGCCCGGCGCCGCCGAACTCGGTAATCGGTGTCCAATCGGTGGATCTTGATCGGTGGCGCTAATCGGTGGCTTTGGCCGACATTGCGTCTCTGCGAAGCTGCCTCAAGCCGGCGATCGTGCGCTCCGGGCCGGGCGCGGCGGGTGGCGGCGCCCAGTCGAGGGGCGAGCCCGCGTCGATGAGCACGCGCGCCAGGCCGACATGATCGCTGCCCGGTTGCGCGTGATTGCGGCCTTCCACCG
>DATMJU010000205.1:0-6803 GCA_035553795.1 Vicinamibacterales bacterium | reverse complement strand
ACCTATGCCACCTCGCGATTCCGCGGAGACAAGAACCTGTTGTTCGGGGTATGGGGATTGGCCACGGGCCGCTCGGACCTTGATGGCGATACGTCCGCGTATGGGGCGACGTTTGACTATCCGAATGACGAGTGGGAAGTCTCGTTCGGCTACAAGCGCATCGGCCGCGACTTCGATCCGTCGCTGGGCTTCGTGCCGCGCCGCGCGGTCAACCTGCTCGACTTCGAGGTCGGCAACGAAACGCGGTTGTCTCGCGGACCTGTGCAGCGGATGTCGCACGAAGTGCGGCCCTCTATCGCGCTCGATCTGGCAGGAAAGTGGGAGAGCTACGAGGTGTCGATCTCGCCGGTGAGCTGGCAGTTCCGCAGCGGCGATCGCCTGCAGTTCAACGCGGATCCGGAAGGGGAGCGGCTGGTCGAGCCCTTCGAGGTGTCGGATGGCGTGGTGATCGCCCCCGGCTCGTATCACTGGCGGCGGTATCGCGCCGAGATCGAGACCGCGGAGAAGCGCCGCTTGAGCGTGCAGGTGACCGCGGACTTCGGCGGCTTCTACGACGGCGACCTGACGCAGTTCGAGTTCGAGGCGACCTGGAATCCAACCGCGCTACTGACCGTCGAATTCGAGAGCGAGCACAACATCGGTGATTTACCCAGCGGGCGCTTCACGCAAACGCTGGTGGGCAATCGGCTCCGCATCAACGTCTCGCCGGATCTCTCCATTGCGAGCTACGTGCAGTACGACACCGAGAGTGATTCGGTCGGCATCAACACGCGCCTCAGGTGGACGTTCACGCCCGTCGCCGATCTGTTCCTGGTCTACAACCACAACGTGCGGTCGCTCCTCGATCGCTGGCAGATGGAATCCAACCAACTGCTCATCAAGCTGCAATACGCCTTGCGCAGGTAGGCAGGCAGTCAGGTCGTCGGGCAGACAGAGGACTTGACACGCCATCTGCGAACGTTGTATTTAACTAATAAGTTAATTAACCAATTGGTTAAGTTTGTGCAGCCCGACAACCTTACGACCTGACAACCTGACAACCTGACAACCTGACAACCTGACCTATGACCGATCAGCTCAGCAACACGTTTGCTGCCCTCGCCGATCCGACCCGGCGGGCCATCCTGGCCAAGCTCGCCTTGGGCGAATGCTCAGTCACCGAGTTGGCGGAGCCGTTCGAAATGAGCATGCCGGCCGTATCGAAACACCTTCGCGTCCTCGAGCGCGCGGGGTTGATCGCGCGCGGGCGGACGGCCCAGTGGCGGCCGTGCCGCATCGAAGCTGGTCCGCTCAAGCAGGTCGCGGAGTGGACGGAGCAATACCGAAAGATCTGGGAAACGAAATTCGACAGCCTGGAACTGTATCTACAGGAACTGACAGCGAAGGAGAAGAGCAATGATGGCAAGCGCAACAAGAAATAGCGAGACGTTCAAGGTCACCACGCCGTCGGATACCGACGTGCACTTCACGCGGTTGTTCGATGCGCCGCGGCACCTGGTGTTCGAGGCGATGACCAAGCCGGAACACATTCGCCGCTGGTGGGGCAATCTCGACGCCGGTTACTCGGTGCCGGTGTGCGAGGTCGACTTCCGCGTCGGCGGCAAATGGCGCTTCGTCAACAAGCACCCGAAGGGCGAGGCGGAGTTCTACGGCGAGTACCGCGAGATCGACGCGCCTGGCCGCGTGGTCTTCACCGAGATCTTCGCTCCGTTCCCCGACACGGTGTCGATTGTGACGGCCGAGCTGACTGAAGAGAACGGCAAGACGCGACTGAACGCGGTATCGAGCTATCCGTCGAAGGAAGTGCGCGACATGGTATTGAGCACCGGCATGGAGAAGGGCGCCGGCCTCAGCTACGACCGCCTCGACGAGGTGGCGATGGAACTGGCGAAGAAATAAGATCGGACCGTCATGCCGACGGTCTTCCTCCTGTCGCCCGCCTACTGTGGCGGGCGGCGGGCGGGCATTTTGCTGAACACGCACTCGGAAGCGGCGTCCGCCCGTGAGTTCCGAGCCGGCAGGATGTCGCTCGGTCCCGCGTTCGCGTTCATGAGCGGCTTGTACTTTCGCGGCAAGCTCGCGTATGCCGAGCGGTTCGGCGAACCCCTGGTAATCACGCCAACGCGGGGATTGCAGCCGCCGTCGCTGCCGTTCACCCTGACGCTGCTCCGTGAATTCGCCGTTGGCGACGTCAGCCTCGACAACCCGGACTACCGTGTCGCGCTCGAAAAAGACGCAAAGGCGCTGGCGCGCCGGATGAACAAGGAGCACGGAAAGGGCGGACAGGTCGTGCTGCTTGGCAGCGTGGCCAGCGGCAAGTACGTCGACGTGTTGCTGCCGATCCTTGGCGATCGTCTCCGTTACCCCGTGTCGTTCATCGGCCGTGGCGACATGAGCCGCGGCGGGTTGCTGCTGCGCAGCGCCGCCAGCGGGGAAGAGCTTGAATACCAGGCGCTCACGGCCGGGGTTCGGCCGCGCGGACCGCGCCCGCCCAAGCTCGATCCGGCGACGCGGGTGGCAGTAAGCTTGGGTCATGAGAGCCACGGTGATCGCACTCGGGTTGATCGCGCTGTCGTCGAGCCAGCTCTACGCGCAGGAACGACCGGTGCCAAAGGACTCGGCGCGGTTGTCGATATCCGGCTGCGCCCGCGGGCGCGTGTTCACCGTCGGCCGCGATCCGACGCATGAATCGAGCGGCATCGAGCTGGCCGAGGGCATGAAGATTCGCCTCGAGGGCCAGAAGTCCGTGCTGGCCGACATCAAGAAGCATGAAGGGTCGATGGTGGAGCTCACCGGCCTGATGAAGCAGTCAGAGATGACGCAGCCGGGCATCGGCCTTGCCGGCGGCCGCGTGCGTATCACCCCCGTCATGCCGAACAACCGGAGCGTCGGCCGCGATCCCGGTCCGCCGCCTCCCGTCATCGACGTCGAGTCGTATCGGCTGCTGAACCTCTCATGCCGCCAGCGCTGACCCAGACACTCAAGGGCCGCCGCGTCGTGGTCATCGGCGGCGGACTCGCCGGATTGGTCGCGGCGCGCGATCTTGCGAAGCGCGGCGCGGACGTCCACGTGCTCGAGGCACGAAAGCGCCTCGGCGGCCGGGTGTGGACCATCACCGATAAGGAATTTTCGGATACGCCGCTCGAGATGGGCGGCGAGTTCATCGATGGCGAGCACGCCGAGATTCGCGCGCTGTGCCACGAGCTGCGCCTCACGCTCACGCCGGTCCTGAAGCACGGGTTCGGCCTCGCGCTCGATGCGAACGGCCGCGTGCAGGTGTTCAACGGCCAGCGGCAGATCTGGAGCGACTTCAAGGCCGCCTTGGCGCAGGAGGCCGCGGCGCTTCAGTCGGCGGGCTGCGACTGGAATTCAACCGTCGCGCAATTGATCGCGCGTCACTCGCTGCAGTCCGTGCTGCAGGCGCGCGGCGCCTCGCGCGAAGTGCTGGCGCTCGGCCAGGCCTTGCGCGGCTTCTTCCTGGCCGACGCCGACCAGCTGTCGGCGCTGATCGGCGTGGAGTTGTCGCTCCAGGAGAATGCGCCCGGTCACGTCACCGTCTCGCGCATCAAGGGCGGCAACGATCGGCTGGTCCAGGCACTGGCGAAACAGAAGGGCGTGAAGATCTCGCTCGAGTCAGTAGTCACTCGCATCGAGCACGACGACAAGGAAGTGCGTGTCGTGGTGGCCGACGGCAGCAAGCGAGGCGCCGTGATTAAGGGCGACTACCTGGTGCTGGCGATTCCCGCGACTGTAGCGCGGTCGCTCGACATCTCGCCGGCGCCTCCGGCCTCTCTGCGGCGCGCCTGGCAGGCGCTCTTGCCCGGCCCCGCCACCAAAGCGCACGTGCGGTTCGATAAGGGATGGTGGCGCAAGCCAGGACGCCCGCGCGCGTGGGGCACGAACCTTGACAGCGGTGCGTTGTGGGAGCACTCGGGCACCGGTCCGGCGTGCCTCACCATGCTGGCCGGCGGCCGCGCCAGCATCGAGCTGCGCAGCCTGCTGGAAGAGAGCGGACCGCAGCGTGTCATTCGCCGGCTGTCGTGGTTGGGAGAGCCGGAAGATGCGCGCGACTTTCGCAGCATCTCGTGGGAGCTCGATCCGTTTGCGCGCGGTGGCTACGCGGCATTCGGCACCGACTTCCGTCCCGAATGGCGCTCGGAGATGTCGCGTTCGATCGGCCGCGTCACGTTCGCCGGCGATCACACCAGCCGCAAGTGGCAGGGATATATGAATGGCGCGGTCGAGAGCGGCCAGCGTGCCGCGCGTGACATCGAGGCGATAACGTTACTGACCTCCTTGACCTGAGCGCAGTCGCAGGGTCAGCGCCAGCCTAGCCGGACGACTTCGAAGTCGGCGGCAGTGAGGCTGCGGAATGCGGGATTCAGTTCGTCGTTGTTCCAGCGATTGTCCATCGCGCCGGTGATGTACATGTCGCTGCCGTTGTCGGCGACGATCAGGCCGTGCGTCTGCATCCCGCGGAAGATGTTCTGGATGTAGGTGGGATAGCGCGAGAGATCTTTGGTTGACTTGAGCCGCAACCGCGCTCCCATTGGCAATGCACCCGAGGTCGTACCCGCGCGATGCGAGGCCGGCCATACGTAACCGTTGGTGCGCCGCACCGTCATGCGCAGCGCATGCCGGATCGGGCCGCGCACCGCTTCGTCGTAGCGAACCAGTCCCGGAAGGATCGCCAGGCCGGCGGCGTCCGCTGACGTCCACCCTTCGGGCCGTCGCGTATTCGACGACAGGTCGAAGATGGCGCCGGAGCCCGCCTCCCAACGCTGTCCCGTCCATCGCGCCGCGAACAACTCGTACAGCAGCCACCGGTCGCGATCGACGACGAGCAGGTGACGATCGCCCTCGGTGCCGCCACCCGCGCGCCCGCCTTCGATGTAGTTCGGTTGCGTCTTCGCCGCTTCGGGAATCGGATAACCGGACTCCGATCCAAAGCCGTTGTCGCTCTCGGAGCCGTACTCGACAAACGCCACCGGCACGCGCGGTTCGCCGCCGCCGACGCCGATGTAAGGAATGCCGTACGGGGGAGGACCGAAGTCCGGATGCAGCGCGCGCGTGCGCCCGATGAAGTCGATCAACGCGTCCGACTGCGCGTCGACCGGTGCGGATGCAATCTCCTGGTTCCACCAGTTGTCGGACGGAAATAACCGCCGCCCGGCAAAATCGTCATTGAGCTGGACGGCGGTGGAGACCGGCGCCGCTGCGGGCGGCGTTGGGGTGGACCCCACTGCCGGCGCGGAAGTAGTTGGACTGGTTGGTGTTACCGGCGCCTCGCTCGACCCGCTGCACGACGCGGCGAGGAGCGCGACAATCAGCATGAGCGGTCGCACGCAACGAACCGTGCAACCGGCATTCCACCCGGTACCTGTCACCAGTCACCGGGAACCTTCATCTAGTGATAATGCCCGTGCTCCGCTGACCAGACACCGGTGGGGCTTGCCGTGTGGTTGCGGTCGCTCGTGAACGACGAAATGCCCGCGGCTACTCCCGCGGCCATCAGCAACCCGACGACGACGAGGAGGACGGTGTTGCCGCGGTTGCGCAGGCTGCCCTGTTTCGGCTCGCAGCACTTCTTGAATTTCTTGCCGCTGCCGCACGGGCAAGCGTCGTTACGTCCGGCTTTTGCTGTAGTCATGACGGCCTCGTGATGGTTCGTGCCCATCGTGCCCCTGTCGCGCCCTCAGGTCAAGTCCTTCGCAGTCGCGATAGGATGACGCGTGTTCTCGGCGCGGAAGAACGGATTTGTGCTGCTGGTCCTTGGCGCCATCGCCATCCTGGCGCCGCTGTTCTCGCCGGTGTGGGGCATGGCGATCGTCGGCATCGCCATCTTCCTGTCGGGCATCGCCGAGCTCGCCGACGCGTGGTACTCAGACAACACCCGCACGCACTACAGCAGCGCCATCTATTCGGTTCTTGCCGGCGCGCTGATCTCGTTTCAATCCGCGTTCGCCTTCAGCGGTCTGATGGTCGTGCTCGGCGCGGTGCTGCTGACCGACGGCGTCACGAATCTGTATCGCGGCCTGAAGACCTGGAACTTCTGGGACATCGTCAATGGCGCGGCCAACATCCTGCTCGCGCTAATCGTGTGGTGGCTGCGCGACAGGATCGGAGTGCTGGGCTTCGGGCTGTTCCTCGGGCTGCGCATGGCGGCATCAGGCTGGCAGACCTTGTCGGCCCCCGAGTTCAGCGAGAGCGATGCGTTCACGCGGCCGGAAGACGAGCATCCCAACCGCGCCCTCCGGCTGCCGCCGCATCCGATCATCGGCTTCATCCATCGCGATGCGATCGCGCAGGCGTCGTGGCGGACGCCGATGGAGTTCTACTGGAGCGTCATCTTCGTGGTCGTGTTCTTCGCGATCCATGTCGGGCGGCTCGACTCGGAGTGGACATGGCTGGGCATGATCACGCCCGCCGCCGCGACGCTTGGCGACATCGTGGCGGCGCTGGTCACGGCGCTGGTGGTGCTGTATCCGCTCGAACTGGCGTGGCAACGGGCGACGCGGCCGATCGAGCGCGCCGCGTGGCACCGCATGTTGAACGATCGCACGCCGGAGTCGGATCAGCGGTGGAGCGAGCGGCTGATCCGCTGGTGGGCGGAGCAGCGGCTGCGCCGCAGCGTGGCGCGCGATCGCGAGAACAACACGCTGGCCGGAGCCGTGCGGCAGATGATTCGCGCCGGCCTGCCGATCACCGCGGTGCTGATCGCCGTCCACCCGATCTGGGGCTTCAGCTGGTATTTCAACAGCGAGAACTGGGCGACGGCGGCGTGGCAGAAGATTGCGCAAACG
>DATMJU010000204.1:0-3017 GCA_035553795.1 Vicinamibacterales bacterium | reverse complement strand
ACGTTCAACGGGTCGTACGCGCGGTTCGTCGAGCAGGAAGGGCTTTCCCAGTCTCCCCGGGCGGGCGCATCGCGGCGGTCGAGCCCGAGGCCGAGACGCGGCGCGAAGCGCAGTTGGTTGCGCTGGTGATCGCCGTGCGCGAGCGGCTCGCCGACGTCTTCGCTGCCCCTGTTGCTGGAGGCGATGCGCGAACACGAGGCGGAGCCTTCGCGCAGCTGGCCCTCGACCACGAATCGCCGTGCGATCGCCAATGGGGCGGCGCGTGCGACCACGACGGGGGCGGGTCACAGTCGATGAAAGCGGATATCAGGTCGAAGCGATGAATCAGAAACACGACATCCAGCTGTTTACGGCCCCGACGATGAACGGATGGAAGCCGCTGATCTTCCTCGAGGAGGCACAGGTGGGCTACGAACTGGTGCCGATCGACTTGTCACGCCAGGAGCAGAAATCCGCGTCGTATACCGCGCTCAATCCCAACGGTCGGATCCCCACGCTCGTGGATCGCGGCAACGGCGGTCACGTGGTGTTCGAATCCGGTGCGATCCTTTGGTACCTGGCGGAAAAATATCAGCGCTTCCTGCCGACCGATGCGAAGGGACGGTCGCGTGCCCTGCAGTGGTTGATGTTCCAGTCGAGCGGCGTCGGTCCGATGATGGGGCAAGCGATGTACTTCCAGCGTATCGCCGCGCCGCAGGGTCATCACGATGAATTCGCGATCACGCGCTACGTTGCAGAGTCGCGCCGGCTGCTCGAAATCCTGGACAAGCAATTGTCCGGCAGGCCCTTCCTGCTCGGCGACGACTACTCGATCGTGGACATGGCGACCTATCCATACGCCGCCACCCATTTCTGGGCCAAGGTCTCCGTCGAAGGCCTGGATGGCCTGCAGGCCTGGTTGGCGCGGCTCCGTGCGCGTCCCGCGATTGAGCGTGCCCTTCGACTGCCGTCACCCTTCCCCGCCCTCTTCGGGGAGGGCGACGTGGCTGCCGCCGAGCAGATCAATGCGGCGCGTTTCGTAAGGTCGTGATGATGGCCCTGAACTTCTGTCTGGAAGGTTTTCGATGACCGAGGCCGAGCCATCCTTCGACCTGTTCGTCATCGGCGGCGGCTCGGGCGGCGTGCGCGCCGCGCGCTTCGCCGCCAGCTTCGGCGCGAAGGTCGCGCTGGCCGAGAGCCGCTACCTCGGCGGCACCTGCGTCAACGTCGGTTGCGTGCCCAAGAAATTCCTCGTGTACGGCGCTCATTTCCACGAGGACTTCGAGACCGCGGCCGGCTACGGCTGGTCGGTGGGTTCACCCGGCTTCGACTGGGCGACGCTGATCGCGAACAAGAACCGCGAGATCGCGCGGCTCAACGGCATCTACCGCAGGATCCTGGTCGACGCGGGCGTGATGGTGATCGACGGCCACGCGCGCCTGGCCGATGCGCACACGGTCGAAGCCGGTGGCCGGCGCCACCGCGCCAGACACATCCTGATCTGCACCGGCGGCTGGCCGCAGGTGCCGAACATTCCGGGCAAGGAACACGCGATCACGTCCAACGAGGCGTTCTTCCTGGAACGGCTGCCGCGCCGCGTCGTCGTGGTCGGCGGCGGCTACATCGCGGTGGAGTTCGCGTCGATCTTCCACGGGCTGGGCGCACGGACGGTGCAGCTCTACCGCGGCCCGCTGTTCCTCAAGGAGTTCGACCAGGGCGTGCGCGAGCACCTGCGCGACGAATTGCGGCGCAAGGGCGTGGATCTGCGCTTCGACACCGACATCGCCTCGATCGAGAAGCGCGCCGACGGCACGCTGCTGGCCAAGCTGAAGGACGGCGGCGGCACGATCGAGACCGATTGCGTGTTCTTCGCGACCGGCCGCCGGCCGATGACCGACGATCTCGGGCTGGAGAACACCAAGGTGGAGTTCGACGAGCGCGGACACGTGAAGGTCGATGCGCACTTCCAGACCGCCGAGCCTTCGATCCACGCGCTGGGTGATCTCATCGGCCGTGTTCAGCTCACGCCGGTGGCGCTCGCCGAAGGCATGGCGGTGGCGCGCCGCCTGTTCCGTCCCGCGGAGTACCGCGAGCTGGATTACGACCTGATCCCGACCGCCGTGTTCAGCCTGCCCAACATCGGCACGGTGGGCATGACCGAAGCGGCCGCGCGCAAGGCCGGCCACGAGCTGCGCATCTTCGAGAGCCGCTTCCGGCCGATGAAGCTCACGCTCACCGGTTCGCAGGAAAAGACGCTGATGAAGCTGGTGGTGGACGCCAAGACCGATCGCGTGCTCGGCTGCCACATGGTCGGGCCGGATGCGGGCGAGATCGTTCAGGGCCTCGCGGTCGCGCTCAAGGCCGGCGCCACCAAGCGCGTCTTCGACGAGACCATCGGCATCCACCCGACCGCGGCGGAGGAGTTCGTCACCCTCCGCACTCCGACACGCTGAGTCAGGAAGATCGGCACGCGCGTCGCGTACTGCGCGAGCACCTTGAGCAGCTGCCCGGGCTCGGTTTCGAGCGCGCTCATGGATGCCTCGGGTCGACGCGCAAGACCCTTGGTCTTGGCGCGTGTCCATGATGGAGGGGTACTCGGGGCGCGGATTGCGGCAAAACGTCGGTTCGCCCCGCAGTTTCGGGCTCCCAATCAGTTCACGACTTTGATTGGGAGTTCACGACTCTAATGATCTGTTCGCGACTTTAATCGGCCGGAACAAAACCGTGCGTGCAGCAGGTGCGCTACTCCACCGTCACACTCTTCGCGAGATTCCGAGGCTGGTCCACATCGGTCCCGCGAATCACCGCCACGTGATACGCCAGCAACTGCAACGGAATCGTATAAACCAACGGCGCCTGCACCGCCTCGATGTGCTCCGGCATCAGCAACACCTCCGTCCCCGGCTCCGAAACGAACCCCGTATTCGGATCCGCAATCACATACAGCTTCCCGCCACGCGCCCGCACTTCCTGCAGATTCGACTTCAGCTTTTCCAGCAGCGCGTTGTTCGGCGCCACCGCAATCACCGGCATGTCCT
>DATMJU010000203.1:0-4410 GCA_035553795.1 Vicinamibacterales bacterium | reverse complement strand
ACCGCAGACCGAACAAACACAACGCTGAGCGACGTGGCCACGCCACGGCACGCAACGTGAATGTGATCGCGCTCGATGGCGCTACGGTCGAGATATCTCGGGATTGCGTTGCTCACTCTGGTCACCGCAAGTTGCGCGCACGGCGTCGTTGACGAGCTGCCCACGGCACCAGATCCGCCGCCCGCGACGGCCACCAAGCTCACCCTTACTCCCGTCGGCGGCGGAACGATGCTCGCCGGCGGCGCGTCGGAAATCACCTCGAGCGGTCCGTTTCCATCCACTGGCGCCACGCTCGGTGCATTCGCGCAATACAGCGACGGCTCGGGGCAGTATGTTCCGGCGACGTGGACCAGCAGCGACCCCAACGTCATCGCGGTCGCCGGGACAACGCTGGCGGCCATCGCCCGCGGCGAAGCGACGATCACCGCATCGGCGCTTGGCCTCACCGCGACCGAAGTATTCAGGGTCGAGCCGAACATGGCCGGCACCTGGTCCGGCCGCTACATCGTCGATCAGTGTGGCGCGGGAGCCGGATCAATCTACGAGGCGATCTGCGGCACGACAGCAGGGGTGCTGAAAGTCGGGACCGCGGCGCCGCTGACGTTCACCATCACCAAGAACGGGCCGGACCTCAGCGCCACGTCCGCGTTCGGCGAGCTGCGCGGCACGCTCACGGGAACGGACCGCGGCCAGAACTTCCTCACGCTCAAAGGCGATCTGAAGGTGAACAGGACCACTCTCTCAGTTGTCTATTGGGACGGGCGTGTGCGCACCGACGTCATGGACGCGTTCATCGGCTTCGAAGTGCGGATTGAAGGACTGCCCAGCTGGGCACAGGTGACAGCGCACCTCGATGGCGTGACGCGCCAGCGCTAGATCAGGCGATACGAAGGCGCCGCAACAGCCGCACGAACTTCGCGCGGAACCGCTCATCTGCCCATTCACTGACGTCGTCGCGCTTGTCATGCGGCTCTTCGCCCTCGGCGATGTGGCCGAACATCAACAGGCGCGTGGCCTCGAGCAATCCATCGGTGCCGAACGGCTTCTCGATGAACGACTCTCCTTCACCAAGCTCCGAAAGATCCTGGAACAGGTTATCGGCAAATCCGGTGACGTAGAGGACGCGCGTCTTCGGATACTTGCCGCGCACGATCGCCGCCAGCTCGCGGCCGTTCATCCCGGGCATCAACAGGTCGGTGACCAGCAGGTCGATGCCGGCAAAGTCCGGGCTGGAGACCATCTGCGCCGCTTCTTCACCCGAGTTGGCAGAGAGGATCTCGTAGTTGTCCGTCGCCAGGATGCGCGTGACGAGCTTGAGGATGGGCACCTCGTCGTCAACCACCAGCAGCCGCTTGCAGACGTCCAGGGGCGCGCGTCTCAACGCCGCGCCGCTGACATCGCCAGGGCGATGGATGATCGGCACGTTCGGCAGAGTTTGCGAGTCCGGGCCCGACGACATGCGAGGCCTCTATCTTAACGTCCCCGGCGGATCGGGCCAAACGGACAACAGGCGACGCGGAGGACATTTGCCTCTCGCATCGCCTGTCTTTCTGTGCAGTTCGACCGCGCGTTACCGTTTCGTCGACTCGTAGATCGTGGCGGCGCCGCCACCGATGGCCGCGCCAATCAGCGCGCCCTTCTTGCCGCCGATCAATCCGCCGATGCCCGCACCGGCGCCTGAACTGCCGCCGATGATCATCGCCGTCTTGCCCCACGAGCGATCCGATTCACGCCGCGTGTCTTCGCGCGTTACGACGCGCTGACGGGCGGGCTGCTGCACGGTGCGGACGACCGGACGCCGGACGGTCTGCTCCTGTGCATACACGGGTTGCGCGTAGACGGGCTGCCCATAGGCGGGCTGTCCGTAAGCCGGCGCGCTGTTCGCGCGCGTGATGCAGGTCACGTCGGTGACCTCGCGGCCGTTGACGACGGCGCGGCGCAACACCGCTTCTTCGTAGGGCTGACACTGCAACGATGCGCCGTTATTGAGCGCCGCTGTGTTGGCCACCGTCATCGCATACGCGCCATTCGGATCCGGTGCGTAGGCCGGAGCCGGTGACGGTTTCATTGCCGCGGCCGCGCCCAGTGCCACCGCGCCTGCGACGAGTCCACCAATTGCCGATCCCACCACTGTGTTCATCATGATCCGAATCCTCCGATGCCCATCACACTCCAAGGCCCGTGCCACGGTTTTTGGGCCGAAAACGGACTGATTTATGGACGATTCGGGTTGGGCAGGCCCAGCCGTATCACGCCCTGAGGACAGCTCGGCGGGAACCGGTAACTCGTAACCAGGAACCCAGCTCTTTACGGCCCCGCCGTCCACATGAACGTGGCGCCGAACGAGACTCTCCAGAACTGGAAGTTGTCGGGACGGCCGAGGTCGGGGTGATCGGCGGACGAGAAGAAGTAGCGCGCGTCGGCGCGGAAGCCGATCATGTCGTTCACCGCGACGTAGGCGCCGCCGCCCGCACTGAGGCCAAAGTCATACGTGCGCGCGGCGCGATTACACGGCGCATCGCAGCCGTTGACCTGCAGCACGCCGCCGCCGGCGATGGCAAACGGGCGGATGATGCCCGTCGGCTTCACCCACTTGGCGTTCAACAGGTACGAGGTGACGTCGAGCACCTGGCGGCCCGCAACGGCATCGCTGGTGTGGCCAAAATCAAACTCGGCGCCCCACCCGGTTTCTTCCTGCATGGAAATCGATCCACCGACGGCGAGCTTGGGATCCGACAGATCGGAACCGTTGATGGCGCCGACGTGACCGGTGAGATATCCCTTGAAGGATCCAAGCGGCAATTGCGCGCGCGCATCGACGGCGCTCAACGCCACGAGGGCCAGCGCCCATACAAGAATTCGCGTCATATCAGGACTCGCCTCTGCGGAATAACTCCTGGCCATCGGTGAGCAGCCACGCCCGCGCCTCCTTGAAGCGCGGGCAGGCGGCCGCCACATGTTTCCAGAATCGTTTCGAGTGATTCATCTCGCGGCGATGCATCAACTCGTGAATCATGACGTACTCGCGCACGAAATCCGGCACGAGCACCAGCCGCCAGTTGAGCGTGATGGAGCCGGTCGATGAGCACGCGCCCCACCTCGAGCGCTGGTTGCGGATCGATACGCGCGCCACGGCGATGCCGTGCGCGCCGGCCAGCGCCATCAATTGCGGCGGCAGTTCCTTGATGGCGCGCTTGCGCAGCGCCGGCTCATCCGGCCGGACCACCACCGGACGTGCGCGTTGCTTGAGCAACTGCCCCGAGATCCAGTCGCTGCTGCGCTCGACAAACGCGAGCGCCTCGCGCTTCGAGCCCCAGCGCGGCAGCGTCACGCGCAGACGGCCGTCATCCATCACCCGCAGGATGTAGCGGCGCGCCCAGCGGTGCCGGACGAACACGGCTTCACGGGCGCCAGGGCCGTGATGGACAGGCTCCGCCTTCGGAGCAAACAGGTCCAGTTGCATGCTTCGTCACTAAGATACCGCAGCGAGGCGCTCCTACGCCGATAATGGCGGCATGAACTTCGACGGGCTGACCGAACTGGTCCGCGGCGCCACCTTTGACGACTTCCTGCTGCGCCCGCAATACAGCGTGATCGCGCGGCGCGATCCCGCGGTCATCGATCTGTCCTGCCGCTTCTCCACCAACATCACGCTGAAGCGGCCGCTGGTCTCGGCCAACATGGACACGGTCACGCGCGCGCCGATGGCGATCGTCCAGGCCGAGGAAGGCGGCATCGGCATCATCGATCGCGGCTTCCGCAACGGCGACATCGAGCCGCAAGTGCGCGAAGTGGCGAAGGTGAAGCGGATGCAGCACATCATCATCCGCGACCCGTACGCCGTCACGCCGGAGGCGTCACTGCACGACGCCGTCAACCTGATGCGCCGCCGTCGCGCCGGCACGCTCGTCGTCATCGACGGCGATCGCAAGCTGAGGGGCCTGCTCACCGAACGCGACGTGCGGTTCGTCGACACACGCGACGCCACGGTCCGCGAGCGCATGACGCCGGTCGAGTCGCTGGTCACCGGCCAGGGCGAGCTGACGCTGGACGAGGCCGAGCAGATCATGATCGAGCGGAAGATCAAGAAGCTGCCGCTCGTGGATGCCACCGGCACGCTGATCGGCCTCATCACCGCGAAGGACATCCATCGCCAGGAGAAGCTGCCCTTCGCCACGCGCGATGCGCACGGGCGCCTGCGGGTGGGCGCGGCGATTGGCGCGACCGGCGATTTCCTCGAACGCGCCGCCGAGCTCGTCAAGGCGCAGGTCGACGTGATCGTCATCGACATCGCGCACGGACACTCGATCGTGATGGCCGGCGCCATTGACGCGTTCCGCAGGCAATTTCCGGATCTCGAGCTCGTGGCCGGCAACGTGGCCACCGCGGAAGGCGTGCGCTTCCTTGCCG
>DATMJU010000202.1:0-4854 GCA_035553795.1 Vicinamibacterales bacterium | reverse complement strand
CGATTGCCGATCGCTTGCGCGTCACGCTCGCCGACGGCAACGAACGCCTGGTGCCGCGCACCACCGGTAACCTCGAAGCGTACGAGCTGCTGTTGAGGGGACGGGTGCTGCTGACGCGCCGCGGCCGCGCCATCGCCGACGCCATCCCGCTGTTCGAGCGCGCGGTGGTGCTGGATCCCAATCTCGCCGAAGCGCACGCGCTGCTGGGCGACGCATACCGGCTGCTCGGTCTCTACGCCATCGCCCCAGCGAACGTGGTGATGCCGAAGGCGCAGGCTTCGGTCGCGCGCGCCCTTGTCATCGACCCGAAACAGATCGAAGCCCTGTCCACCGCGGCGATCATTGAGGCGATCTACCACTGGAATCTGCCCCAAAGCATCCGCCTGTCGGATCGCGCGCTCGCGGTGGAACCCCATCACGTGCGCACGCTCGCTGAACGTGCCATCGCCGTGGCGTCGTTCGAACAGCCGGGCACGGCATGGCATCGGGATGTGTTGGCCACGGTCGCCAAAGCGCGGTCGCTCGATCCGCTCAATGCGTGGGCCGTGGCACTCGAAGGCTTCGTGCAGACCCTGATCGGGCTCCAGGATGACGCCATCGCCAATGCCCGGCACGGCATCGAGCTCGACGTCAACAACTTCACGGCGCACTGGGTGCATTGCTCAGCGCTCGCCGCTCGCCGGCGTGATGACGAGGCGCTGGCGGCCGCGGCGCCGGCCCTGGCCATGTCCGGCCGCCATCCCGCGATACTGGCGCTGGTGGCGGCGATTCACTCGCGGCGCGAAGAGACGCGTCTCGCCGGCCAGATCCGCGTGGAGCTGGAGGAACGGGCCGCCACCGGCTATGTCAGCACCGCGCTTCGCGCCACCGTGGCCGCCGCAGCATCGGCGTGGCCGGAAGCCCGCGCGCTCCTCGCGCGCGCCATCGATGAACGCGACCCACAGATCGCTTTCTGGAAGATGCCGGCCTGGCAGGACACGGTGTTCAGGGACGCGGAGTGCGTGGCGATGCTGAAGGCCACGACGCTCTTCGATCGCGCGAAGACTTAAACGCGCGCCCAGCCTCGTTCGTGGTGGCGATACGCCTGGGTATCCGCCGCCACAAACCCTCCCGCCACGTCGTCCCACGAGTAGCGCGTCACGTCGATGTCCGGACGCTGCATCCGCAACACGTTGAAGGATGGCAGCTCGCCGCGGCTGCGCCTTGACACCGTGCCTGCCTGGACGATCAGCGCCGAATGGCCGGCGGCCTTGTATCGCTCGACCGCACACGAGACGTGACTGAGGTGCAGATGCCCGGACAGGAACAGATCCGCATTGGCCGATGCCAGCCGCGCCATCGCCATTGCGCTGCGCCCGAGAAGACGGCGATCGCCGACACCCGGCGGCAGGTCGAACGGATGGTGCGTGACGATCACGCGCAACAGCTGCTGGGGCAATGAGCTGAGGCGCGTCACCAGGCGATCGACCTGGCGTTCGCTGATGCGGCCCTCGCCGAACGGGAACACCCACGCGCGGGCGGTATTCACGCCAAGCACGATCATCTCCTCGTCCACATACTCGGGCTCGAGGTCCGCGGAGATGTACTTTCGGTATCGCGTCAGGGGCGCCGCGAATCGTTCGACCACATCGAAGAGCGGAACGTCGTGGTTGCCGGGGACGAGGAGCGTCTTGACCGGCAGCGAGTGGATGAACGACCGGGCTGCGGCAAACTGCGCGTGCCGGGCGCGCTGCGTGAAATCACCTGAGATCGCAATCAGATCTGGCTTCGCCGCAAGGAGCGCGCGCGTCAACGGATCGAGGATTGCCGGATCGATCCGCCCGAAGTGCAGATCCGAAAGATGGACCAGCGTTCTCATGGCTCGGCAGGGCGCGGCACGCGCACGCGGAGGGCTTGGCGCTGGATGGCGAACTCGAGCGGCGTTTGCAACTCTCGCACTTCGCCGTCGATCCCGACGGCGATACGCGAATAGCGAAGAGACGCCTTCACCGCTTTGGCGGACATGATCTCGAACTGCTCGTACTGTTCGAGATTGCCCACCAGCGCGCGAAGCGGCAGCATCAAGGCCCCGAAGCGGCCGGATCGCGGCGCCACATACACGGAGAGCCGGCTGTCGTTGATCTGCTCCCGCTGGCCGAGGCTGAAGCCGGATAGCACGTAGCTGCCGTTGGCAATGACGATGAACGGGCTGCGACGGGTGATGTGCTCGCCGTCGAGCGTCAAGGCGGCCGTCACGCTGCGAAGGTCCCACCACGTCTCGAATGCGGCGACGGTGCCGGAGAGGCGGCGCGACAGGCCGCGCGTCTCCAGCTTCGTCCGATGCCGCACCATGCGCGGGTAGTTGCCGAGGCTCACGTTGTTCAAGAACAGGTGGCCGTTGACGGTGCCGACGTCGACACTCTGATCGCGTCCGGTGCGGATCGCGTCCAGTGCCTCGTCGATCTCGGTCGGAATCCCGGTATCGCGCGCGAAGTGATTCAGCGTGCCGGTGGGGATGATGCCGAGCGTCCGGCTGGCCTTGGCCGCGGCCGTCGCGACGGCCGAGACGGTTCCATCGCCGCCCGCCGCGACGATCAGGTCCACGCCGGCGGCGAGGCGATCGATCCAGGGCGCGAACGCGTCGCCTGCCGGCGCGTCGTGAACGCGCGCGTCGAGGCGCGCGGTGCGAATCGCCTGCTCCAGCGTGGCTGTGTCAGGCGCCGTCCCGGATCGCGGGTTGCGCACAATCGCTATGCGCTCGACCGGCGCCTCATCCATACGGGGGATCTATGCATCTCCCGTACCTCATTGAACGGTTCGTGTTAACGCGATCGCAGAAACTGCGACCAAAATCGCGCCGCCGATCAAGAACTGCGACAAAAACAGGGGGTGCGGGGTCAGTCCCCGTTACAAATCAGCGCACCAGGCTCTGGTAGACCATGGGGAGGAAAGTGCCGGCAACGGTGGAACCCGGATACCTCTGCACCATCAGGATCGACACCAGCCTCTCCTTGGGATCGATCCAGAACACGGTCCCGTAGATGCCGCTCCAGCCGTACATCCCCACCGAGCCGAGCGTCTGCGTGGCGGCGAGATCGGTCACGACCTGGAAGCCCAGGCCGAACTCCTTGCCGGGACCGACGATCGACAGCGGATGCGGCACTTCGGCGGTGTGATTCGACGTCATCAGCTCGATCGTCTTCGGACTGAGCAGCCGCGCACCGTCGAGTGAGCCGCCATTGAGCAGCATGTTGGCGAACCGCGCGTAGTCGCTCGCCGTCGACGCGAGGCCGGCGCCGCCGGAGAAATAGGACTTCCCTTCCTTGTAGTAAGCCCACGGCGACATGTGCAGGTTGCCGAACGCCTCGGGATCGGTCATCGGGCGAATGCCGCCCTTGCCATCCGGTGAATACACCGTCACGAAACGCGACCACTTCGACTCGGGCACCGCGAAGCTGGTGTCGTTCATCTTCAGCGGCTTCAAGATGCGCTCGCGAAAGAACGCATCGAGCGTCTGCCCGGACGCCACTTCGACAATGCGGCCGAGGACGTCGGTGGAGAGGCTGTAGTTGAACGCCGCCCCCGGCTGGCTGACCAGCGGTTCCGCCGCCAGCTTGTTGATGTTCTCCTCGAGCGTCATCGTGGTCGTCGACAAACCATCGATCACGCCGCTCTTGCGATACCCGCCGCCGACCGCGCCGCCGTTCAGGAAGTTGTAGGTGATGCCGCTGCGATGCGTCAGCAGATCG
The DNA here is from genome assembly GCA_035553795.1 of Vicinamibacterales bacterium. GTDB lineage: Bacteria > Acidobacteriota > Vicinamibacteria > Vicinamibacterales > UBA2999 > 12-FULL-67-14b. Next base: position 1,126 of record DATMJU010000202.1, on the reverse strand, counting down.
CGGATGGTGATCGCCCTGCGCGCGGCGACGGGCTTGCCGTCCTCGAGCACCGTGGCGCTCTTGAACGCCGGAATGAATCGCGACACCGGATCGGTGAGGAACAGCTTGTTCTCCTCGAACAGCATCATGATCGCGACGCTGGTGACCGCCTTCGTCATCGAAGCGATGCGGAAGATCGAGTCCGTCTTCATCGCCACCTGCTTCTCGACATCCTGGAAGCCGACGGCGTGCAGATCGACGGTCTTCCCGTCGCGCGCGACGAGCGTCACGATGCCGCCGACCTCCTTGCGATCGACAAAGCCTTTCATCGCGGTGTGCAATCGCGCGAGCCGGTCGGGCGCGATGCCAACGCTTGCGGCAGGTGCCTGGCGTGCCTGCGGCGCCTTGAGGGCCTGGGACGGTGCGGGTGCCGGTGCCTGTGCGGAGACGGCCAGCGTGGCGAGCACTGCCAGCATCGAAACTCGGGCGAACGATTTGATCGCAAGCATCGGGAATCCTCCCGCCTCCGCAAGGCTACGGCGCGGCAGGCTCCGGCGCATCATAATGAATCAGCCATGACATCACCAGCACCCGTTCATTCCGTTCTGCACGCGATCGGCCACACCCCGGTGCTCAAGCTCCAGAAGGTTGTGCCGCCGGATTCCGCTGACGTCTACGTGAAGCTCGAATACTTCAATCCGACCGGGTCGTACAAGGACCGCATGGCGCTGGCCATGATCGAAGGCGGCGAGCGCAGCGGCAGGTTACGCAAGGGCATGCGGGTCGTCGAATACACCGGCGGCAGCACGGGCTCGTCGCTGGCGATGGTGTGCGCGATCAAGGGCTACGAATTTCATCCGCTGTCGTCCGATGCCTTCTCGCAGGAGAAACTCGACACGATGCGCGCGTTCGGCGCCGATCTCGAGGTTGTGCCGAGCGACGGCGGCAAGGTCACGCCGGCGCTGTTCGATCGATTCAAGGCACGCATCGCGGAGCTGATGCAGGATCCGAATACGTTCTGGACCGATCAGTTCAACAACCGCGATGCGCTCGACGGCTACTCCGAGATCGGCCGCGAGCTGGCCGAGCAGGTCGGCCGGGTTGATGCCTTCGTTGGCGCCGTTGGTTCCGGCGGCATGCTCGTCGG
>DATMJU010000201.1:0-7374 GCA_035553795.1 Vicinamibacterales bacterium | reverse complement strand
AAGGCGAGCGATCCGAATCGCCCTGCTCCGCCGAAGGGCGGCGAAGCCGGGCGGCTGGCCGCGCCAGGCCAGCAGTCATTCATCGAGATCATTTCGGAAGCCGCCGGCGGCGCGGTCGGGGGATACAACGGCTTCTGGCTCGATCCGGGGCTCAACGTCATCCGCATCGACGGCGTTGCGCGCAGCTCGATCATTATTGACCCGCCAAGCGGCCGCCTGCCGGCACGCACCGAGGCCGGCAAGAAGCGCCTCGCCGAGATCGCCGCGAAGAACAAGAGGTTCGGCGAGTTCGATCATCCCGAGATGCGCCCGCTCGCCGACCGCTGCCTCGTGTCGTTCGGCTCCAACGCCGGACCGCCAATGCTGCCCAACTACTTCTACAACAACAACTACACCATCGTGCAGACGAAGGATCACGTGATGATCCTGAGCGAAATGGTGAACGACGTGCGGATGATCCGCATGAACGACACCAAGCATGCGCCGGCGCACGTCAAGAAATGGTTTGGTGACTCCATCGGCCGCTGGGAAGGCGACACCCTCGTCGTCGAGACCACCAACTTCCACCCGCTGCAGCTCGAGCAGACCAGCATCCTGTGGGCGTATCGCGGGGCATCGGAGAATCTCAAGGTGACCGAACGCTTCACGCGCACCGGACCGGACGAGATCGTCTACCGCTTCACGATGGAGGATCCGGAGACGTTTACCGCGCCATTTACCGGTGAGCTGCCGTTCAAGCGGATCGACGAGATGATCTACGAGTACGCCTGCCACGAGGGGAACTACGCGATGACCAACATCCTCTCCGGTGAACGCTCCAAGGAACGCGACGCGCAGAAGAAACAATAGCGGCGGTATACTGGAACGGTAGTGACAGCGATGGTGCTCAAGCGGGTCTTCGTGATCGTGACGGCGGTGGTCTTTGCCACGGCTGCCCCGCTGCGCGCCTGGTGCTAGGCCGACTGCCTCACCCCGGCGCATTCAGAAAACGTTGACGGCGCATCGCATTGCCAGACCACCGAGCCTGACGCAGACACGACGTCGATGTCGGCGACCATCACGGCCGACTGCCCCACCGTCGAAGCCGCGCGGCCGATCGGCGGCGCGAAGCCCGTGTTCGCCGTAGCGATCGCAACCACCCACCCAAGCAACCCAGGACTCCAGCACCTCGACTCCAAGCCCTGGCATGCCGGCACCCCGGCTCCCAGGCACCGTTCGTCTTCGACACCACTCCGCATCTGATTCTTCGCACCCGACTGTTTGCCTGTAGGCCCGTTCGCCTGTAGGCCTGTTCGACCGTGGGCCTGTCGGCCTGCATGTGGAGAAATCATGTCCGTGACTCGTCGTACGTTTGTGAAAGGTTTGGCCGCCGGAGGTGCGCTGCTGGCGTCGTCTGATTGGCGAGCCCTGGCCCAGGGGCGGCCGGTGACTCAGCAACAGGTATTGAGCGGCACCTCGTTCGATCTCTCGATCGGTGAAACCCCGATGAACTTCACCGGGGCCGCAAGGATCGCGCAGACCATCAACGGCACGGTGCCCGGCCCCGTGCTGCGCTGGCGCGAAGGTGACTCGGTGACGCTGCGCGTCGCGAACCGGCTGCGCGACGAAGACACATCGATCCACTGGCACGGCATCATCCTGCCCGCGGAAATGGACGGCGTGCCCGGTCTGAGCTTCCACGGCATCCGGCCGGGCGAGACCTACACCTACCAGTTTGATGTCAGGCAGGCGGGCACCTACTGGTATCACAGCCACTCTGGCTTCCAGGAGCAGCGTGGAGTCTACGGCGCGCTGGTGATCGAGTCGCCGAACGATCCCATCAAGGCCGATCGCGAGCACGTCATTATTCTGTCCGACTGGACCGACGAAAAGCCCGAGCGCGTCTTCGCCAAGCTGAAAAAGCAGGGCGACTACTACAACCGCAACAAGCGCACGCTGGGCGATTTCATCGGGGACATCCGCACCCAGGGGTTGAAGTCGACGCTCGCCGATCGACGCGCCTGGGGCGACATGCGCATGAACCCCACCGATCTCGCGGACGTGGGTGGCGCCACCTACACGCACCTGATGAACGGCGTCACTCCAGAAGGGAACTGGACGGGTCTGTTCAAGTCGGGGGAGCGTGTCCGCCTTCGCGTCATTAATGGCTCGGCGATGACCTACTTCGATTTGCGAATTCCTGGATTGAAGCTCACCGTCGTTGCCGCCGACGGCCTGCCGGTCCACCCGGTGACCGTGGACGAGCTCCGCATCGCCACCGCTGAGACCTTCGACATCATCGTCGAGCCGTCCGGGCAGGATGCGTTCACGATCTTTGCGCAGGCGATGGATCGCACCGCGTATGCCGCCGGCACGCTGGCAGTGAGGGATGGTTTGCGTGCGCCGGTGCCCGCGCTCGACAAGCGCCCGTTGCTCAGCATGGACGACATGGGCCATGGCGATCATGCGGGCCACTCGATGGCCGGTATGGCGGCGCCCGCGCATCCAGCCTCGGAAGACGGTAACCCGCTGGTCGATATGCAGGCGACGATGACGATGTCGAAGCTGGAGGATCCGGGGATCGGCCTGCGCGACAACGGCAGGCGCGTCCTGAGCTACTCGGATCTCGGCAGCACGTTCAAGGATCCCGACGGCCGCGACCCCGGGCGCGAGATCGAACTGCATCTCACCGGCCATATGGAGAAGTTTGCGTGGTCCTTCAACGGCATCAAGTTCTCGGATGCCGAGCCACTGCGCCTCACGTATGGCGAACGGCTCCGCATCGTGCTGGTGAACGACACGATGATGACGCATCCCATTCACCTGCACGGCATGTGGAGCGACCTCGAGAATGACGCCGGCGATTTCATGGTGCGCAAACACACCATCGACATGCCGCCGGGCACGCGCCGAACGTATCGCGTGCATGCCGACGCGCTCGGCCGCTGGGCCTACCACTGTCATCTGCTCTTCCACATGGAAGCGGGCATGTTCCGGGAAGTGCGGGTGGAACGATGAGATGGCTTGCGCTGCTCCTCGCGCTCATACCAGTCAGTGCGTCAGCCCAGGTCGTGGATCACGGTGGCCACACCGTCCACGACAAGGCCATCAACTTCAGGTGCTGTTCGATCAATTCGAATGGCAGTTCGTCCATGGCGAGAACGGCCAGCGATGGGACAGCCGGTCCTGGATTGGCGGCGACATTCATCGGCTGTGGCTTCGGACGGAGGGCGACGCCGTTGACGGTGTCATCGATGCGGCCGAGGCACAGGTCCTCTATGGACGTTCGTTCAGCCGGTGGTGGGACGTGGTCGCCGGTGTGCGCTTCGACGCGCGTCCCACCCCGTCACACACGTGGTTCGCGCGGGGCGTGCAAGGTATGGCGCCGCAGTTCATCGACGTCCAGGCCACGCTTTACATCGGCGAGAACGCGCACTTGGCCGCTCGCGTCGAACTCGAGCACGACCTGCACATCACGCAGAAGGTTGTTCTGCAACCGCTGGTGGAACTGAGCCTGGCCGGCGCTGACGATCCGGACCGCGGTATCGGACCCGGTATCAGCACAGCCGAGGTCGGCTTCCGCGTGCGATACGAATTCAAGCGCGAGCTGGCGCCGTACGCCGGGATCGTGTGGCACCGCAAGCTGTTCGGCACCGGCGACTACACCCGCGCCGATGGCGGCGACGTCGGCGGTTGGCACGTGGTCACCGGCTTGAGGTTCTGGTTCTAGTTGACACTAATAGGGACGGGGGGGTATCTTATAGGGGTAGGGGGTATCCATGAACGCTATCGAAAAGACTTTCACTGTTTCCGGAATGACCTGCGGCGGCTGCGTGAACAGCCTGACCCGGGTCCTGAATTCCGTCCCGGGCATCGAACCGCTCAAGATCGAGGTCGGCAAGGCGCACCTGCGCCTCGATACCGACCGTGTCACGCCTGAGACCGTCAAGGACGCTGTCGCCCGCGCCGGCTTCGAGGTCACCGCAGAGGTCTGATCATGGCGTCCATAGAACTCAAGACCCTGGCGCCGCAGGACCTCAAGACCTCCAGCGTCACCCTTCCGGTGGAAGGGATGACCTGTGCGGCGTGCCAGGCGACGGTGCAGAAGGCGCTGACCAAGGCGCCAGGTGTCACCAAGGCAGCCGTAAACCTCATGACCAATGAGGCGACGGTCCACTACGATCCCGCCAGCACGGATCCCGCGCGGCTCGTCGACGCGATCAACAACACCGGCTACATCTCTCATCTGCCAAGGGCGGAGGCCGGCCCGAATGTGGAAGACGATGCGGCCGAACGCGCGCTCGCGGCCGAGTACGCGGCCATCCGCAACAAGTCGGTTGTCAGCCTGGCGCTGGGCGCGGTCGCCATGCTCGTGTCCATGCCGCTGATGGCAGGTCCGCATGGCTCGCACGGTGGCGGCGATCCGCTGATCGCGTGGACGATGCGCGTGATCGACCCGCCGTTGCAGGCGATCGCCCCGTGGCTCTACGCGATTGAGCCCACTCGCCTGCTCGACTTCCTACTCGCGTCCACCGTCTTCGTCATGGCCTGGGCGGGCCGGCACTTCTACGTCGGCGCCTGGAAGAGCCTGCGCCACGGCTCTGCGAACATGAACACGCTGATCGCCATCGGTACCGGCGCGGCGTTCATCTATTCCGTCGTCGCCACCTTCGCGCCGCAGTGGTTCATCGCGGACGGATCGCGGCCGGACGTCTATTACGAAGCCGTCATCATCATCATTGCGCTGGTGTTGCTCGGCAACGCCATGGAAGCGCGCGCGAAGCGCAACACGACGGCGGCCCTCAGGCAGCTGGCCCGGCTTCAGCCATCGACCGCGCGCGTCCGGCGCGACGGCGTCGACGTGGATCTGCCGATCACCGCGGTTCGCGCCGGCGACGTGGTGATCGTTCGTCCGGGCGAACGGATCCCGGTCGACGGCGTGATTGTCAGCGGCGCGGGCGCCGTGGACGAATCGATGCTGACGGGTGAATCGATCCCGGTGGACAAGCAACCGGGCGATCGGGTCATCGGCGCCACGATCAACACGTCAGGGTCGCTCGACATCGAGGCCACCAGCCTGGGCGCCTCCAGCGTCCTGGCCCGCATCGTCCAGCTGATGAAGGATGCGCAAGGATCGCAAGCCCCGATCCAGCGCCTGGCCGATCGGATTTCGGCGGTGTTCGTGCCGGTCGTCGTGTCTCTCGCGGTGCTGACGTTCGCGGTGTGGATGCTCGCTCCGGCCGAGCCCTCGCTGGCGTCCGCAATGACCGCCGCCGTCGCGGTCTTGATCATCGCCTGCCCATGCGCGATGGGACTGGCCGTGCCGACGGCCGTGATGGTCGCCAGCGGCCGCGGCGCCGCGGCGGGAGTCCTGATCAAGGGCGGTGAACCGCTCGAGAAGCTCGCCGGGGTCGACACCGTGGTCTTCGACAAGACCGGGACGCTGACCGAAGGCCGGCCGACCGTCGTGGACGCGTTGATCGTGAATGAGGCGGAGCGCGAGTCGTCTTTCGCGATGATCGCGGCAGTCGAGTCGAAATCCGAGCACCCCCTCGCGAAGGCGGTGGTCGCTTACGCCCCGATTCCTGATCCCCGATCCCCGCTCCCTGTCGAGAATTTCCTCGCCCTCGCCGGCAAGGGCGTGTTCGCCGCGGTCAATGGCCGGCATGTGATTGTCGGCACGCAGGCGTTGCTCGAGGAATCGGGCATCGATACCGGGCCGCTGCGCGACGCGGTCGCGAAGTGGACGAACGAGGCACGCACCGTGGTGCTGGCCGCCATCGATGGGCAGGCCGCAGCCGGATTTGCTATCGCCGACACGCTTCGTCCGAATGCGCGAACCGTGGTCACGGCCCTTCGCCAACGCGGGCTGCGCGTCGTGATGCTGAGCGGGGACCGCCAGGCCACCGCTGAGGCGATCGCGCGCGACGCCGGCATCGACGAGGTGATCGCGCAAGTGCTGCCCGACGGGAAGGTCGCCGCGATCAAGCAGCTGCAGCAGGATGGGCGGCGCGTCGCGATGATCGGCGATGGCTTGAACGACGCGCCCGCGCTGGCGCAGGCCGACATCGGGATGGCGATGGCGACCGGCACGGACATCGCGGCCGAAGCTGCTTCGGTCACGCTGATGCGCAGCGATCTCGCCGGCGTCGAACAGGCCATCGTCCTCGCCCGAAAGACGATGCAGACGATGAAACAGAACCTGTTCTGGGCGTTCATCTACAACGTCATCGGCATACCGGTTGCGTCCGGCGTGCTCTACCCTGCGTTCGGAATCCTGCTGAGCCCGATCCTCGCGAGCGCGGCGATGGCGTTCAGTTCGGTGAGCGTAGTGTCCAACAGTTTGCGTTTGAGAGGAGCCAGGCTGTCGTGAGTGCACACAAAGAAGAACCCCATCTCGCGTTGGCGGTTGACCCCGAGGTCCGCGACGCCAACCTGAAGCGCCTGCGGCGCATCGAGGGCCAGGTGCGCGGTCTGCAGAAGATGGTTGAAGAGGATCGCTACTGCCCGGACATCATCACGCAGATCGCGTCGGTGCAGGAAGCGCTGCGCGGTGTCGGCCGCCAGTTGCTGCGCAACCATCTCAAGCACTGCGCGACGGCGGCGATCAAGAAAGGTCCGGCCGAGGCCGACCGGACCTATGACGAGTTGCTCGAACTGATTACTTCGATCAGTCGATAGGCTACTTCAGCAGGTCGATCGCGGTGACGAACCTCGGCTCGATGTCGACCGGGACCGAGGTCAGCTTGTCGAGGACCGCCTTGGTCTCCGGGCGGATGATCCCGAGCGTGTCGATCATCTGCTTCGCCTTTGCGTAGCTGCCCTCCGCCTGCAGGGTCATGATGTCGCGGGTCAGCGAGGTCACGCCCTCGCGGATCTTCGCCGGGTCCACCGCGAACGTGCCGTCGCCGTTGACCTTGAACCCGCCCCTGTCGAGCAGGTAGTTCAACTGGATGGCCTGGCCGCGGCCGTGCGCCTCGTTGACACCGAAGCGCAGCGAGCGGAACGCGGAGGCCAGGAACGTGGTGTACATCGTTCGCTCGAATGACTTGTCGAGCTGTCCCTTGTCGACGAGGAACTGCAGCGCAAACAAGCCGGAAATATCGGCCTTGGCCTCCTCGATCGCGCTATAGGTGTCCTTCAGCTCCTGGCGCACGGTGGTCGCGCGGCCGCTGACGTTGATGTCGTGCGGTCCGAGACCGTGCATCAGTTCGTGCATCAGGATGTGCGTGAAGAAGGCTTCGAACGCGACGTTGCCTTGATCGCCGGAGGCGAGCGCGACCTTCGAGATCGGCAGCAGCACCTTGTCGAACTTCGCCTGCTGATTGTTCTTCAGCATCACCCGCTTGCTGCCCTTTTCGCGGATCACGCGCTCGTCGTTGGGCAGGTTGAAGG
>DATMJU010000200.1:0-4711 GCA_035553795.1 Vicinamibacterales bacterium | reverse complement strand
AACGTGCTCTATGCCACCTACGGCAACTTCGGGGGCGCGCACGTTTTCCGCACCATCGACGGCGGCGCGACGTGGCAAAGCCTCGACGGCACCGGTACGACCGGCCTGCCTGACATTCCGGTCCACTCGATCGTCGTCGATCCCGACGATCGGCAGCGGCTCTACCTCGGCACCGATCTCGGCGTGATGCTGTCACTCGACGGCGGCCGCACGTGGATGAGTGAAGAAACCGGATTTGGGCCGGCCGTGACGATGTGGTTGTCGTTGATTCGCACGCCGGCGGGCGAGAAGCAGTTGTTTGCGTTCACGCACGGCCGTGGCGCCTGGCGCGTCACGCTTCGATGAAGGGGCTTGGGACCTGGGGCTTGGAGCTTGGTCCGCGCGTGTCTCTCATCATTCTCATCGCTGTCATCGGCGTCGCTTGCGGAAGTGCGGCGACGCCGACTGCGCCAACGGCGCCGGCTGCGACCTCGGCGAGCGGCAAGGTGACCACCGGCGTCTTTGCCAGCGGCCAGGTGCAACTCAGTTACCGGCTCGACATCCCCGCGCACACCGCGCCGATCGGCGCGGTGGTGTTCGGTCATGGCTCTGGCCTGCAGACCAAGGACTCGTGCCGCATCTTTGGCCTGGCGGACGGGTTCGTGGCGCGCGGCTACGCCACGTTGTGCTTCGATAAACGCGGCGTCGGCCAATCAACGGGCCAGTACATGCCCGCCTTCCCGCAGAACAGCGCGGCGGTGTTCGACGATCTCTCGGACGACATCGCGGCAGGCGTACAGTTCTTGCGCAACCGGCCAGAGATCGATCCCCATCGCGTCGGGCTTGCGGGCGCGAGCCAGGCCGGATGGATCCTGCCGCTGGCGGCGCAGAAGAGCAACGCGGCGTTCATGCTCATCAACGTCGGGCCGACGGTCTCTTATGGCCTCGAGAATTTCTACAGCAGCATCGTTGAAATCACCAACGCGCCGGTCGAGGACGGCTACAAAGCGTTGCCCTCGTTCACCGGGATTCACGGTTTCGATCCGAAGCCGGTACTGGAGTCGCTCAACGTTCCCGGCCTGTGGTTGCTGGGTGGCGACGACCGCAGCATTCCGACGCCTGCGACCGTGGCGATCCTCGAGCAGTTGATCGCGGCAGGGAAGCCGTACTCGCACGTCGTCTTTCCCGGCATGGGCCATAACCTTCCACCGAGCTGGCCGCACATTGATGCGTGGCTGGCGAAGATCGGTAAGTAGCTGATGCGCGGGTGGCTGGTTCTTCTTGTCGTAGCGCTTGGCGTCGCGTGTGGGAAAGAGGCGGCGCCGACCACGCCGAGCCCCGTGGCGGTGACGGCTCCCACCGCTGAGTCACTCCAGTCGTCGCTCTCAGCGTCATTTGATGCGCTGTCGATCCCGTCCAGTGGCGCCTGCTCGGTCTCGATCAGCCAGCACGGGCAAGTCGTTCTCGAACGCGGGCGCGGACAGGTGGCGCCCGGCAACGACGCGTCGGCTGATTCGCTCTATCGCATCGCCTCGCTGACCAAGCCCATCACCGCGACCGCGGTTCTGGTGAGCGAACAGGCCGGCAGGCTGCAACGGAACGACAAGGTCAATCGATTTCTCGCGTTTCCGGAGCCCGCCCCGACCCTCGACGAGTTGATCAAGCACGTTCCCGGCCTGCCAAATTACCTTGATACGCCGGCCTACCAGAACGGGCGCACGTCTCCGACCACCGTCGAAAGCTTGCTGTCGCTGATCCAGCCATGGGACGGCACGCGCCGCTATCAGTACAGCAACTCGCACGCGATCCTTTCTGGCGCGGTCCTGCAGAAGGTGAACGGCATTCGATACGAGGACGTCGTGCAGCGCGACATCTTCGGTCCGGCGGGGATGACGCGCTCGTCGTTCACGCTGCCGCCGGCGTCGGAAGCCGCCCAGCCGTTTCCGTGGACGCATCCGACGTGGAACTATGCCGCGGGCGGGGTCACATCGACCGCCGCCGACATGAATCGCTTCAACCAGGCGCTGTTGAACAACCGCTTCGGCATCGGCCCGGTCGAGAGCTTCGACCGCAGCGCGGCGGGCGTGACAAGTTTCGGCATGGGGTCGGGCGTCACCAGCGGCGACCTTCGCTTCACCCACACCGGCTTCCTCGACGGCCACCTCTCATTCAGCGTGATGTTTCCCGCCGATCGATCGAGCGTGGTCGTGATCTGCAACTTCAATCACCTCGGCCTGGTGAACTTCGTGACGGGACCGGCAGGCATCAGGAGTCTGATGCTTGGGAGGTGAGTGGGCGGCCCATCTGTTCATCCCTGCGCCCGCAACTGATACGCCTTGTAAAGCAGGCCTAATCCTGCCCAACCACCGAGTATTACGAATGGAATCGCGACCGCACGAGGAAATTCGAAAGCCAGCGCCGCGAGCACAATCTCCGTCGAGAGTTCGAGGTCCTGAAGGAACATGAGTTCCATTTCCGTGGCGATCACCCGCTCGTTTACCGGGCCGCACGAAGAGCCCGGTGCGGCGATGACGTCGCGCGGCGGCCACGCCGTTTCCCACGCGCGAGGAAACGCGCGCTCAACATCGCCGACCTTGGGTCCCTGCAGTTCGATGCCGGTATCGCGCCATGGTTCACGCCCCGCACCGGGATGACCCTGCCACGCGTCGCCGACGCAGAGACCGGTCACGTACGCGACTCGCCCGTCAACCGCCAGAACCTTGCGATGATCGCGGCTGACCCAGCCGAACGGCCGCAAGGGATGCAGGGGATTGAAGGCGCGCGCCTCGACGCCGCCGCGCCGCATACGCCGCCAAAACGCGGGCGAGGTATTCGCAATGGCGCCCAAAACCAGTCATACAAGACTTGCACCGGCACGCCCTGCCGTTGCCGCCGATCAGCGGCGCGCCCGCAGCGCGAGCGAAACGCGCGATCAGCGATGGCCGCCCTCCCACCGGGCCCGATGCCGGGGTCAAAGCCGCTTGACGCTCCCTGCCCTCACGAGGCGGCGTTCTGGGTTCACCGATGCAGACGATGTGGCCGGCGACGATACACAAATAGATAGCGGCGTGTTCAAGAGTCGTTATCGCCTATGTATGCAGTTCTGCGTCATCGTTGGGCGCCGGCGCTCGGGCCGGCTGTGCCGATATATAGAGGAGCCCTATCAATCAGCCACAAACTATCTCGTAGTCTGTCGGTCGCACGTGGCCTTACGCTCCCGTGAAAGGTGGACGACGCCATGACCTTCATGTGCAATGAACGTGAGTGCGTGACGAGGCTGCAGAAAGCGCTTGGGCTGCCGGACCCCTGGCTCGCGGGTGTTCTGCACCACTGGGGATTTGACGACACCTGTGCGGATCTTCTGCCGTGGATACCGGCGATATCGGTGGCGTGGATTGAAGGTCTCACTTTGGCGGAGCACCAACGCCTGGTGGCGTTGATCGAGCAACGGCACCGCTCGTTGTCGCCGCGCGCGAAGGTGCTGCTGACGGCGTGGCTATCGGACCCGCCACCGGCCTATCTGGTGCGGGTCGCCCGTCGAACCCTGTGCGAACAGCTGGCAGGTTTGCATGGCGCGGAACGCGACGCGTTACACGCTCGAGTGCTGGGACCGTGCGAGGACATCGCCCGTGTCTCTGGCGGGCGGTTCGGATTCGGCGCCATCTCAGCGGCGGAAGGCGTGATGTTGCGCGAGTTGTCGAGACGGTTGAGCACGGCGCACCGTTAGCGCTACTTTGACGATGAGACTTGCAGACTCGAACCGATCGATGATCCGTTTGGCCCGAAACTGTTACCCATGTCTCCGGAATGAAGTGTCACCTATGTTTCCGGAATGGACCGAGAATAGGTGGCTCCTCGGGCTGGACTCGAACCAGCAACCCTCCGGTTAACAGCCTCTTTTTTTCAGAACGCTCAAGACAATTCGGGGCAATCTGGCCCGTTTTTATTGAGGTTTTTGATTTCGGCGGACCACCCGAAACAACCCGAGACCGCGCCAGATTGTCCCGTTTTTGTCCCAGCGCAACCGTAGGCCTGAAATTGACTCGGATCGACTCAACTTCGATCGGATCGATCGAAATCCATCGGATCGAATCGAAACGTCAGACCTTCCGGAAACAACCCGGATGGTCGGGCGAACACCACCATCAACAAGTGTTCGGCCGATCGTTTTTCGCAAGTTCTCCTATGCGCGCTGCTGAGCTGGTGGGACAAATTCGGGACAATCGCGGCGCTGCAGGAGGCAGCAATGTCGAGCGATACTCGATGGGGCGACGATGCCCGAGACCATTCAAGACAGAGCGTCGAACGTGAATTAGTAGATCGAGATCCGCGCGACGCGTTCGTGCGTCACGTCGATCTGCCGCGCGGACCAGAGCGAGAACTCGTTCACGATCGGGATCGTGAATTCGCACTGCGCGGATCCGAATCGCGCACGTTGGCGACAGTCGGCGCGTTCCGCGTCGTGCCCACCGGCGAGCTTCGGGATCACCACAACGCAGTCGCGCACGACCGTTCAGCGGACATTCGGCATCTTCGCGAGGAAGGGCTGATCGAAATCGTCCGAGTGCCCGGCCATCGCGGCTCGGTGGTGGTGCTGACCAAGGAGGGCCGTGAGCTTCTCGAGCATCACCGAACCGGTCAGGGAGACTCGCCGCAGAACTTCTATGCGGGCCTCAAACGTACGCGCGAGCTTGAGCATGACGCGCAGATCTTCGGCGCCTACCTGGAGGTC
>DATMJU010000199.1:0-4550 GCA_035553795.1 Vicinamibacterales bacterium | reverse complement strand
ATCCTGAAGAACTGATGGCCGCCGTCGATCGCGATGTCTACGCGACGACCGATGGCGCGCGCTACGCCACCGCGATTTACGGCGTGCTGGATGCCGTGACCTCCCGTCTTCTGCTCGTCAACGCCGGTCATCCAGCCGCGTTCGTGATTCCGCCCTCTCCGTCGACACCCGTACGGGCGCTCACGGCCACCGGTCCCGCGCTCGGCCTGATCGAGGCCGGCACGTTTGGCTCGCACTCGTTAAAGCTCACGCCCGGCTCGCTGTTCGTGGCATATACAGATGGCGTGCACGAAGCGCGCGATGCCGCGGATGAGGAGTTCGGCGAGAACAGGTTGATACAGTTGGCCACCCAGCATCGCGACCGCAGCGCGGCCGAAATCTGCGCCGCCGTCTTGACAGCGGTGCGCGAGCATCGCGGCGTCGTCCAGGATCAAGACGATGTGACAATCTTGGTGGTGAAAGCATGATTCGCACATTGGTCGTGGACGACGAACAGCCGGCGCGCGAGCGGTTGAAGCAACTGCTCGCCGCGCACGCGGACGTCGAGATCGTCGGCGAAGCGGGAGACGGCGTGGAGGCGGCGGAGAAAATCGCGGAACTGTCTCCGGACCTGGTGATGCTCGACATCCAGATGCCTGGCGCGACCGGCTTGGATGTGGCCGCGTCGCTCGGCAAGCCGCGGCCGTCGGTGATCTTCTGCACCGCGTTCGATCAGTACGCGGTCGATGCGTTTGAACTGTCCGCGCTCGACTACCTGCTCAAGCCGGTCAATCGCGCGCGGCTCGCCTCCGCGCTCGATCGCGTCCGCGCGGCCGTGGCGCCGGCCGGGCGCGATCGCGCGATCGACGCGTTGGCGCAGGCGCGCGGCCTGGCCCCGGCGCGGTTCCTCGCCAGGCGCGGCAATCGCTTCCGCGTCGTGCCGGGCAACGAGGTGATCGCCTTCACGTTCGTGGATGGCATCACGCACCTGACGACCGCGACCGAACAGCTGTCGATGCAGCCGACGCTTGCGGCGCTCGCCCGCCGCCTCGACGCGGACGCGTTCTTCCAGGTGTCGCGCAACGCCATCATCAGGCTGGATGCGGTGAAGGAAGCCAAACCGTTCTCCGATGGCACCGGGGAGATCCTGCTTTCGAACGGCCACACCATGCTGGTCGCCCGCCGCCGCTGGCGTTTACTGCTCGACAAGCTGGAGGCGTAATCGAGATAATCGCGGGCATGATTTCCCGCCGCGACCTGCTGACGCAGCTGGCCTTTGCCGCCGCTGCCGCCCGATTCGCCCCCGCCGACCTGTTCGCGCAAGCCGGGGTCCCCGCCGCGCGTAGTCTGCGCGGTGGGGTGGAGACTCAGAGCGCCGCGCAACGCTACGGCAAGGACAAGCTGCTGGTGCGCTCGATGCGTCCACCAGACTTCGAGACGCCCGTGGAACTGCTCAACTCGTTCATCACCCCGATCGAGCACTTCTACGTGCGCTGCCACATGCCGGTGCCGCAGGTGGACCCGGCCACGTGGTCGCTGAAGATTGGCGGCGAAGTGAATTCACCGCTGGCGCTGTCGCTCGACGAGATCAAGAAGCTGCCGGCACACACCGTCACGATGACGCTCGAGTGCGCCGGCAACGGCCGCGCGTTCTTCACGCCGGCGCCTGCCGGCATCCAGTGGGAGAAGGGCGCCGTCGGCACCGCGCGCTTCACCGGCGCGCGGATGTCGGACATCCTGAAGAAGGCCGGCGTCAAGTCAACCGCGCTCAACGTCGAGATGCACGCCGCCGATCGCCCGCTGGGCACGCAGCCGGCGTTCGTGCGCCAGGTGCCGATGACCAAGGCCGTGCATCCGGACACGATCATCGCGTGGGACATGAACGGACAGCCCATTCCGGTCGTGCACGGCGCTCCGCTTCGCGCCATCGTGCCCGGCTGGGAGGGTGCGTATTCCATCAAGTGGTTGAATGCGCTCAACCTGATCGCCAAGGACTCCGACAGCTTCTGGGTCGCCACCGGCTATCGCTATCCCAATCGCCGCGTGGCGCCCGGCGCCGCGGTGGATGCGAAGGACATGGAGCCGCTGAAGGGCATGCCGGTGAAGTCGCTGATCACCACGCCGGCGAACGGCGCCACGCTCGCGCCCGGCAAGATCACCGTCGGCGGATTCGCGTGGGCCGGCGAGGACGACATCAAGGCCGTCGACATCTCGCTCGACAACGGCGCCACCTGGCAGCCGGCGCGCTTGACCGGCGAACAGGCGAAGTTCGCCTGGCGGCGGTTCGAGGGAACGTTCAACGCGTCGAAGCCGCAGTCCTACCTGATCCTGTCGCGCGCCACCGATTCACGCGGCAACATGCAGCCGGCGGTGTCGCAGTGGAACCCGTCGGGTTACCTCTGGAACCAGTACGATTCGGTTCGCGTGGAAGTCAAGTGATGCGGCTCCTCGCGATCCTCCTGATCGTCGCGGGCACTTCGGTGACCGCCCAACAATTGCCAGCGGGGCCTGGCGCTGATGTGCTCAAGAGCCGCTGCCTGAGCTGTCACGAAGCGGACATCGTGACGTCGCAGAAGCTGTCGCTCACCGGCTGGACCAATTCGGTCGCCAAGATGATCCGCTGGGGCTCGCAGATCACTCCGCAGGAACGCGAAGTGCTGCAACCGTACCTCGCGGCACACTTTGCGCCGAGGCCTGTCGTGTCGCATCCCACCGCGGCGGCCGGCGAAGCGACCTATAAGCGCGCCTGCCTCACCTGCCACGATGCCGACATCGTCGAGCAACAGAAGCTGAGCAAGGCCGGCTGGACCAATTCCGTCAACAAGATGGTGCGCTGGGGCGCCGCCGTCCCTGAAGCGGAGCGCGAACCGCTCGCCGAGTACCTGTTCTCGCGCTTCCCGCCGCGCTAGGCCGCGAAGCGGGCCAGGAGATACGGGTCGCAGTGCTCATTGGCCTCGCCGCCATCATCGCGCTCTTCACGATCCTCTGGATCGTCTCGCTGGTCGTCCGCAATTCCAGCATCGTCGACATGTGGTGGGGCCCGGGCATCCTGGTGATCGGGCTCGCCTATTTCTTCACCACCGCAGGCGCGCAGAGCCGCGCGCAACTGGTAGTGGCCCTTCTGGCGCTGTGGGCGATTCGCCTCGCGTGGCACATCGGCGCGCGCAACATCGGGCACGGTGAAGACTTCCGCTACGCGAAGTGGCGCCAGGAACGCGGCGCATCATGGTGGTGGTACAGCTACTTCAAGGTGTTCGTCCTGCAGTCGGTGATCGCGTGGATCATCTCCATGCCGCTCTATTTTGCGATTGCGCCGGCTACGCCGGCGCGGCTGACGCCATTCGATGTCGCCGGCGCGCTCCTGTTTGCGTTCGGCTTCTTCTTCGAAGCCATCGGCGACGAGCAGTTGCGGCGATTCAAGGCTGACCCCGCCAACAAGGGGAAGGTCCTGAGCACAGGGCTGTGGCGCTATACGCGCCATCCCAACTACTTTGGCGAAGCCGTGTTGTGGTGGGGCTTTGGATTGTTTGCCGTCGCCACCGGGAAATATTTCGCACTTATCGGGCCGGCGATCATGACGTGGCTGCTGATTCGGGTGTCCGGTGTCTCGTTGCTAGAACAAACGCTGAAGACCACTAAACCGGGTTACGCTGAATACATCAGACGCACGTCCGCTTTCGTGCCGATGCCCCCACGTTGACTGAGAATCGTTCGCCTCGCTGGCTGTTGCCTCTTCTGCTGATCCTGTTCTTCGGATCCGGCGCCTGCGCGCTCGTTTACCAGGTGATGTGGCTGCGCATGCTCGCGCTCGTCTTTGGCGTGACCGTGTACGCCGCGAGCACCGTCCTGGCCGGATTCATGGCTGGCCTTGGCGCCGGCAGCTGGCTGGCTGGCCGCCTGGCCGCGCGGCTTCCGAAACCGCTGGTCGCCTTCGGGATCGCGGAGGTCCTGGTCGGCGTGACGGCGTTCAGCACGCCGTTCCTGCTCGATGCGCTCACCGACATTTGGATTTCGATCCACCCGTCGCTGCCGTCGTCGCTGGCCGCGGTGACTGTCATTCGATTCATCGTCGCCTTCCTGCTGCTGATCGTCCCGACGTCGCTGATGGGCGCCACGCTGCCGCTGGTGATCAAGTCTGCGGTGACCCGCGACGCCGGCATCGGCTCGAGGATCGGCCTGCTCTACGCCATCAACACCACCGGCGCCATCGTTGGCGCGTTGACTGCGGGCTTTTACTTCATCTCCGAGCTTGGCGTGATGCGATCGTTCCAGATCGCCGCGGCCACCAACGTACTGATCGGCGTAATCGCGATCATTGCCGGCAAGGCGATTGCGGCGCAGCACGCTGGGGCGGCCGAAGCGGAATCAGCGACCAAGCCCATCGCCGAAACCACGACCGGGCAACGACGGTTGGTCCTCTGGACCTTCTTCGTGTCCGGGTTCCTCTCGCTTGCGCTCGAGATCATCTGGTTCCGGATGCTGGTCGTGTTCCTGAGGCCGACCGCATACGCCTTCACGATCATGCTGGCGTGCGTCCTCGCGGGCATCGCTCTCGGCAGCGCGCTCGCCTC
>DATMJU010000198.1:0-10500 GCA_035553795.1 Vicinamibacterales bacterium | reverse complement strand
GAATAGCGACGCGGCAACGGCCACGACGCCGATCACGCGCGTGCGAACGCTACCGGAGTTGTGCATCCACTTCCTCGAAGTACTCGCGTCCGACGAGCACCTCGCGCGGTTTCCCGCCCGTGGCCGCCGACACCAGGCCTTCGGCCTCCATCATGTCGACCAGGCGGGCCGCACGGCTGAAACCAATGCGCATCTTGCGCTGCAGGTAGGAGATCGAGGCCTGGCCCGTCTGCACCACGATGCGCGCGGCCTCGTCGTACAACTCGTCCTTGTCGAACTCCATGCCGTCGACGCCAGCCTTCTTTTCCTCTTCCGTGATCGTTTCGTCGTACACCGGCTTGCCCTGCTTGCGCAGGAAGCTCGCCAGACGCGCCGATTCCTGTTCGGAGATGTACGGGCAATGCAGGCGGATATGCCGCGACGAGGCCGGCGGCAGGAACAACATGTCGCCCTTGCCGAGCAGCTGTTCGGCGCCGTTGCTGTCCAGAATCGTGCGCGAGTCGATCTTCGACGTCACGCGGAAGGAGATGCGCGACGGCATGTTCGCCTTGATCAAGCCGGTGATGACGTCGACCGACGGGCGCTGGGTCGCCAGGATCAAGTGGATCCCGACCGCGCGTGCCATCTGCGCCAGGCGGCAAATCGATTCTTCCACTTCGTTGCCCGCGACCATCATCAGGTCGGCGAGTTCGTCCACCACGACGACGATGAAGGGGAGCGGCCGATTGGGCTTGCCCTCTTCGATCGGCTCGCCCGATTCGATGGCCGCGCGCACGTTGCGGTTGAACTGCTCGATGTTGCGGACACCGTACGCCGCGAGCGTCTTGTAGCGTTCCTCCATCTCGCGAACCGCCCAGCGAAGCGCGTTGGCGGCCTTCTTCGGCTCGACAACGACGGGCGTCATGAGATGCGGGATGTCTTCATACATCCCGAGTTCCAGGCGCTTCGGATCCACCATGATCATCCGCACATCGTCCGGCGTGGCGCGATACAGGATGCTGGTCAGCATGGCGTTGAGACCAACGGATTTGCCCGAGCCCGTCGAACCGGCGATGAGCAAGTGCGGCATGGTCGCCAGGTCTGCGATGTAGGGCTCGCCGTGGATCGTCTTGCCGAGTGCGAAGGCGAGCTTCGAGCTGTGACGCGTGTAGGCGTCCGACTCCAGGAGCTCGCGCAACGAAATCGCTTCGCGATTGGGGTTCGGGATCTGGATGCCGACGGTGGCCTTACCCGGAATGCGATCGATCAGGACCGACTCGGCCTGCATCGCGAGGCACAAGTCATCCGACAGGCCGGTCACCTTGGAATACTTCACGCCGGCATCAGGCTTCAGCTCGAAGGTCGTCACGACAGGACCCGGATGAATCTGGACGACCGAACCCTCGACCGAGAACTCGCGGCATTTCTCCTCGAGGTGTCGCGCCGAATCCATCAGCTCGCGCTCGTCGATCTTGGTCTCCGCCTTGGGGGCATCGAGCAACGACACGGGCGGCAACGTGTACGAACCGAGGCGACGCTCCACGCGTTCCGGCTCCGGCAGCGGCAGCGACGGCGTCATCGGCGTCTTGTTGACGGGCTTCTTCTGCACCACTGGAGGCGGCGCCGCCGCGCGCACCGGCGCCGGCTCGTCGTCCTCGTCGCGTTCCGGGGCGCGCTGGCGCGCCACAGCAGGCGCCGGTCGCTCGGGCTGATCGGCCTTGACCGGCTTCTTGTCCTGCTTGGCGACGATTGAGGCGTCCTTCTTGCCGTACTTGACCATCACCTCGCGGCGCTGCTGGGCTTTGCGGCGCTCTTCACGCCACTGAGCAAACGCCTCGGCGCCTTGCGCGGTCACGCCCTGGATGCCGGTGAAGATCGCGCTGAACAGGCGGCCGAACGAGAACTGGGTGGTGAGAATCACCGCCACGACGATCAGGGTCATGATCACGATCACCGAGCCGGTGCGGCTCAGGTACTCGGACATGAAGCCGCCGATCCACTCGCCGAGGTAACCGCCGGCGCGGAACGCCCGCGGACCAAAGTCGACGCGGCCGATGGTCAGGTGCAGGAACGCGCTGCTGCAGGAGAACAGCATCGCCGCGCCGACCGCCTTCGTGTAGGCGGCATCGATCGCGCGGCACCAGAAATAGTGCCAGCCGGCGACGGCGATCATGGCGGGAATCAGGTACGACGCATACCCGAGGATCTGGAACGACAGCTCGCTGAGAAAGGCGCCAACGCGGCCGGCAAAGTTCGCGGGCACGTCGTGCGTGCCGGTGCTGAAGAACCACACCGGGTCGCTCGGGTCGTAGGTCGCCAGCGCGATCAGCCAGATCAGCGCCACGGCAAACAACGCTACGCCCACCACTTCGCTCACGCGTCGCGACAGGGCAGAACTTGTTGGAGCCACTCTCGAACCTCTCTGTGACAACTGCGCTTTGGGGGCCATCTTCCGCTTAGATCTCCATCACCACGGGCAGCACCATCGGGCGCCGTCCGGTCCGCTTCTTCAAGAACTTCCGCAACTCAACGCGAATGCGTTCCTTCATCAAACCCGGATCGCCGCGTTCCTCGATGCTGCAGCCCTCAATCGCGCTGGCGACGACCGCCGCACCGTCCGTGAGCACGTCTGCCGTACCTTCATCGCTGACAAACCCGCGCGCCATCAGTTCCGGCACGCCTTCGATTGCGCCGCTGCGCGCGTTGATGGCGACCACGGGCACGATCAATCCGTCGGTGGAGATGTGCCGCCGGTCGCGCAGCACCTCGTCGCCGACCTCGCCGACACGCGTGCCGTCGATCAGCACCTTGCCGACGCGGGTCTTCTCGATGACGCGGCCGCCTTCGGCGTCGAAGCGCATCACGTCACCGTCCTCGGCCATGATGACCTCGACCGGCGAGGGCATGCCTCGCGTCACGAACTTCGCGACCTTCGCGTGCCGCGCGAGCTGGCGATACTCGCCGTGAATCGGCACGAAGTGCTTCGGCCGCACCAGCGACAGCACCAGCTTCAGCTCTTCCTCGGAACCGTGCCCGGACACGTGCACGTGCTTCGACGCATCGGTCACCACGTCCACACCACGGCGGGCGAGGTGGTTCATAACGCGGCCGATCGCCTTCTCGTTGCCGGGAATCCTCCGCGCGGAGAACACCACGCGATCGCCTTCCTTCAACTGCACGTGGCGATGGTCGTCGATCGCAATGCGCGACAGGGCCGCGTTGGGTTCGCCCTGCGAACCGGTGGCCAGGCACACGACGTCCTGCACCGGGTAGTACTGCACGTCCGAATCCTTGATGACCACCCCGGTCGGCAGGTGCAGGAAGCCGAGCTCCTGCGCGATGCGCGAGTTCTCAATCATGCCGCGGCCGACAAACGCCACCTTGCGATCGAACTGCGCCGCCAGATCGACGATGATCTGCATGCGGTAAAGGCTGGACGAGAACGTCGCCACCACGATCTTGCCTTCGGTGCTGGTGAAGATCTCCTCGAAGGCGTCTTCGACTTCGGCTTCCGACCCGCTGTACCCGCGCCGGTCGATGTTGGTGCTGTCGCAGAACATCGCCAGCACGCCCTCGGCGCCGAGCTGCGCGAACCGCTGCAGGTCGAACGGCTGGCCATCAAGCGGCGTCTGATCGACCTTGAAGTCGCCGGTATGCAGCAGCGTGCCCTGCGGCGTGCGCACGACAATCGCCACGCAGTCCGGCATGCTGTGCGTGACACGCACGAATTCCAGCGTGAACGGACCAATGGTGATGACGGAGCCGGGCTTGATCTCCACGGTCGACGGCTCGAGTGCGTGCTCTTCGAGCTTGTTCTTCACGATCGCCAGCGTGAGCGCCGTGCCGTAGACGTGTCCGTCGAGGAGCGGCAACACGTACGGCACGCCCCCGATGTGATCCTCGTGCGCGTGCGTCAGCACCAGCGCCTTGAGTTGGCCCTTGCGGCTTTCGAGGTACGCGAGATCGGGAACGATCAGGTCAACGCCCGGCAGATCCGCTTCCGGAAACATCGCGCCCGCGTCGATGACGATAGTCGTCTCCCCACACGAGATCGCCATCATGTTCAGGCCGAACTCGCCGAGGCCGCCGAGCGGCACGACATCAACTGGAGGCGCACCGGCTGTTGAGCCGAGCGCCGCGGACACACTCATGCGATATCCCAGCCGGACGCTGCGTTGACACACAGGTCCAGGGAAATCCACCTTCGCGAAATCGCTTCGGTGGACAAGCTTCGACAACCGCTGACCCGGGAGGGCCGTTCGGTCGCCGTTTCAGGCCGCTGGGAGCGCCTGGAAAAACGGGCGGGTTCGCCGGAAACTATAGCACAGCTTCATGTTACGGGCGCGAGAGGGCTTCTGAAAGCGCTGCCATTTCGGCCAGCTCGAGCGTTTCGGGACGCCGCATGGGATCGATGCCTGCCTTGGTCAGGGCCTGGGCGGCATCCAGTCCGCGGTCTGCCGCGAAGGACTTGAGGGCATTCGCCGCGGTCTTCCTCCGCTGGGTGAACATCGTCCGTACCATCCGGACGAAGTGCTCGTGGTCGGCAATTGCGACGGTGGGCGGCCGAAACGACAGCCGAATCACCGCGGAATGCACCTTCGGAGCCGGTCGGAATGCGCCGGGCGGCAGCGACAGGATCCGCGTCACGTCAGCATGGACGCCCGTCAGCACCGTCAACACACCGTAGTCGCCGGTGCCGACCTTGGCGACCAGCCGGTCCGCGACCTCTTTTTGCAGCATCAACACGGCATCGCGGGCGCCGTTGGTCCTGGCCGCAAACTCGAGCAGGGCGAACAGGATGGGCGACGAGATGTTGTAGGGGAGATTGCCGACGATCCGGATCGGGTTGTCCGGTCCGACCGGAGCCCCGAGCCAGTCCGACACGATCGGCGCGAGATCCACCGACAACACATCGCCGGTCACCACCGTGACGTTCGGCAGGGCAGCGTCTTCGAGCTCGGCGGCGAGGTCCCGATCGACCTCGATCGCCAGCAGCCGCTTTGCCAGCGACGCGAGCGGGCGGGTGACCGCGCCGCGGCCCGGACCAATTTCGAGGACTGAATCATCCGGCCCGATGCCGGATGCCTTGACGAGCTTGTTGACCCAGGCGGCCTCGAGAAAGTGCTGCCCGAATCGTTTGCGGACTCTCACTGCGGACCGCCTGACGAAGAACCGTCTTCGCCGTCAAGTTCCGGAGGAAACGGCTCGCCTCGCCAGTAACGCTCTTCGATGTCCATGATCTGCTCTTCGGACATGCCGAAGTAGTGTCCGAGCTCGTGGATCAATGTTTCGCCGATGGCCACCACGATCTCATCCGGATCGTCATTGGCGTCGTCCTCGATCGAAAACTGGAACAGCGTGATGCGGTCCGGGAGCACGTTGCCATAGCCGAAGCCTCGCTCGTTGAGCGGCGTGCCCTGGTAGAGTCCCAGCAACTCGGATGGATCGTCGATATCCATTTCGTCGAGCAGCTCCTCGGACGGTTCGTCCTCGATCACGATCGCGAGGTTGCGCACCTTCTGCGCGAACTTCGCGGGGATGGTATCGATGGCGTCTTCGACGAGATCGCGGAACTCTTCGCGCGTCATGCGCGCCTCTTCCGAGGGCTTGGGTCCTGTGTCTTGGGGCGTGCGGCTTTGCTCTTCGGTTTCGTCACGACGCCGGTGCGATAGAAGTCGCAATCGGGACGCACGTTGCAGACTTTGCAGAGCGGCTTTGGCTTGCAGATGCGGCGGCCGTGGAGGATCAGGCAATCCGACGCGCGCGTCCAGCGCTTCGGCGGCAGCATCTCGCACAACTGCGATTCAACCTTGACCGGATCGTCGCCGCTGACGAGCCCGATGCGATTGGCCACGCGCAGCACGTGTCGATCGACAGGCAGCCCGGGAACACCGAGCGCGTGACCGAGCACGACGTTCGCCGTCTTGCGCCCGACGCCGGGCAACTTCACCAGGGCGTCCATGTCCGCCGGCACCTTGCCACCGTGCTCGTCGAGCAACAAGGTCGCCATGCCAATCAGGGACTTCGCCTTCTGACGAAAGAACCCGGTCGAGAGGATCAGCTTCTCGAGTTCAGGCGTCCTGGCCGCGGCCAGCGCCTTCGCATCTGGATACCGTTCGAAGAGCGCAGGCGTGACGATGTTCACACGCGCATCGGTGGATTGCGCGGAAAGAATCGTCGCGACCAGCAACTCGAATGCGTTGCGGTGGGCGAGTTCCGTATCGGCATCGGGATAGTGCCGATCGAGCCCGTCAAAAATGCGCGAGACCGCTGCGGGAGGCTTCACGGATCAACTGCCAACTGTGAACTGCGACCTGGCAACTTCAGTGAACAGGACCCTTGCCAGGGGCAGGCGGCGGCCCTTGCTGCTGATGCGACTCCTGGAAGATGCGCATGTTCTCCTGCAACGCGGCGATCAACGTTGGCACGAACTGCACGGGCAACACGAGCCGGGCGCGAATCGGCGCGCGCACCACGTGGTCCGCCTCCGCGTCGCGAATTTCCTTCTCGGAGAGGGGCATCACCTCGCAGAAGGTGAGGGTGAAATCGAACGGCGTGTGGTTCACCGCGCAGAAATTGGCGTAAGTGCGCGGCTCGCTGCCACCGTCCTCGGGGACGATGGTGAAGTTGATCTGTTTGCGGTCGGTCATGATGGTTTCCGACCCTATTGTAGCGACTTGTCGAGTCGAACTTGTGGCGACAAACCTTTAGGTTTGTCGACAACTAGTACTTGCGCATGACTCCCACGACGACGCCCTGAATCTGTAGTGCGTCCGGCTCGACGTAGATTGGCTGCATGGTCGGATTGGCCGGCTGCAGGCGAATGCGGTTGCTTTCCTTATAGAGCTTCTTCAGCGTGACGTCCTGACCGTCCACCAGTGCGATGACCATCTCGCCGTTGTCTGCGGTCTTGCGATCCTCGACCACGACCCAGTCGCCATCGCGAATCTGCTCGTCGATCATCGATTCGCCGCGCACGCGGAGCACGTAGGTGTCGCGCTTGCCGCTGACCAGCGAGTCGGGGACGCTGATCATCTCGTTGCCGGCAACCGCCTCGATCGGCATGCCCGCGGCGACGTAGCCGAGCATCGGCAGTTCGATGGCGCGGCCACCGGAACGGCTGGGCAGCAGTTCCACCGAGCGGCTGCGGTTCCAGGCGCGGCGGATGAAGCCCTTGTCCTGGAGATTTGTCAGGTGTTTGTGCACCGTCGCGAGGGACGACAAGCTGAAGCGTTCGCCGATCTCTTCGAGACTCGGCGCATAGCCGTGCTGCGCAATGAACTCGTTGAGGTAGTCGAGAATTTCGCGCTGCCGTTTGGTGAGTGGTTGCATATGCACCTGATAGCCTGTTGGCCTGTTCGCCTGACGGCCTGTTTACCGTTTCTTCGCCCTGAAGAGGAAGCGTAAACAAACAAAAGGCGAAAGTCAAACACGGTTCAACTTTCGTCGCCGACGCCGGTCTAATCAGTCGAGGCAGGCCGGGATATATGTCGCATGACTCAGCGTTGGCCCTCAGACAGTGGACAATGCCCGTGGTGAAGCCGCTCACAGAGCTTGGCGATGAAGAGCTCGTGACGGCCGCGGCCGCCGGCAGCCGAGAGGCATTCGACGTCATCGTCGAGCGGCATCGGCGCGCGGTTTACCAGGTCTGCTACCGCTTCATGAACAACCACGAGGACGCCAGCGACCTCGCCCAGGATGCGTTCGTGCGCGCGTGGAAGGGCATGAAGAACTTCAAGGGGCAGTCGGCGCTATCGACGTGGCTCTACCGGATTGCCGTGAACGTGTGCCTGAATCGGAAGAGCGCGAAGGCCGCGATCACCGAACCGATCGAGTCGACCGAGCGCTTTGAAGATGTCAGGATCGAGGGCGCGCAGCAGAAGATGCTGCGCGAGGAGCGCGCCGTCGCCGTGCGGCACGCCATTGCCAGCCTTCCCGAAAAGCAGCGCGCCACGCTGATCCTGCGGACGTACCACGACCTGTCGCACCAGCAGATCGCCGAAGTGCTGGGCAGCTCCGTGGGCGCGGTGAAGGCGAACTTCTTTCACGCGCTGAACAACCTGAAGAAGATCCTGGGAACCGCGCCATGACCCACCTCACCCCCGACGAACTGCTCGATGCCATGGAGGGCATGCTGGCCACCGATCGACAGGCGCACCTGGCGGCGTGCGACGAATGCCGCCGCCAGCTCAACGATCTCGAGAACGCGCTCAACGACGCGAAGCACGCGAGCGTGCCGGAGCCGTCGCCGCTGTTCTGGAATCATTTTTCGACGCGCGTCAACGAGGCCATCGACGCGCAGCCTGCAGGCGGATTACCGCAGTGGCTGCGCTGGCAGATGCTCCTGCCGCTCGGCGCCGCGGCGATCCTGGTCCTGGCGCTGCTGTTGTCGATGCCTCAGCAGGAGCAACCCGATACGATTGAAGCCAACGTGAGCGCAGCCGCAGAAACGCTGACGGCACCGGATGACAATTGGGTCATGGTAGCCACGCTGGTCGGCGACCTGGACCTCGACGCGGCCGCCGAGACGGGCGTCATCGAGCCCGGTGTCGCTGAGCGCGCGGTGCTCACGCTCACGGCGGAAGAACAACAGGAACTGACGCGCCTGCTCAAGGCGGAACTGACCCGAGCGAAATCATGAAGACGACGATCGTGTCCCTTGCTCTGCTCGTGCTGGCGCTCTCGCTGTCAGCCGACGCGCGTGCCGAACAGGCGCCACCGCCGGAGTTCCAGGCCCGTCAGAACCCGCCGCCCAAGGGCGGCGGCGGTGGGCCTTTGCCTGGACTCGATAACGGCGACATGACGCCGGGAGAAATCCAGAAACTGTTCGATGCTTACATGGTCATGGAAGTGCAGCAGGCGCTGGACCTGAACGACCAGCAGTATCCGCAGTTCCTGACACGGCTGCGCACGCTCCAGGAGACGCGCCGCCGCTTCCAGCAGGAACGCAACCAGCTGATGGGGCAGTTGCAGCGACTCTCGAACCCGCGCAACGCCACGCGCGTGGAGGACGCGCAGATCAAGGAGCGCATCACGATGCTGCAGGAGCTGGAGGCGCGTAATGCCGCCGAGATGCGCAAGGCCTATAACGGCATCGACGAGCTGCTGAACGTGATGCAGCAGGCGCGGTTCCGCGTCTTCGAAGAGGCGATCGAGCGCCGCAAGATCGAGCTGCTGATGCGCGCGCGCCAGCAGAACCGTGCGCAACCAAGGCCCAAACTTCAGTAAGATGCAGGTATGCGCGCGATGCTTCTCGCGGCCGTTGTCCTAGCCGGGTCGGTCACCGCCGACGTGCTGACGCCGCAGCTCGCCGCCGCGTTCGAAAAGAAGGTCGTGCTGGTCCAGAAACAGGCCGACGCGAAAGCCGCGAAGGAACGCCCCACGGCGTTCACCCAGGCTGAAACCAATTCCTACCTGAAATACAACGCCGGGCCGCTGATCCCAACTGGTCTCACGCAGCCCGAGATCACCATGCTCGGCAACGGGCGCGTCTCCGGCAAAGCGATCGTCGACCTGGATGTCGTGCGGCAGAAGCAGAGCAGCGGCGGCTGGCTCGACCCGACCAGTTACCTGACCGGCAAGTTGCTCGTGACCGCGCGCGGCCGGGTCGTCACCTGGGACGGGAAGGGGAAAGTGGAATTGGAGAGCGCTGAAGTCAGCGGCATTACCATCCCGAAGTCGTTCCTCAACCAGATGGTGAACTACTTCACGCGCACCGCCGACAATCCCGGTGGGTCCACGCTCGACGACACGTTCGACCTGCCCACCAACATTCGCCGCATCGACGTTCAGCCGGCTCGCTTTATCGTCTACCAGTAGCCGCATGTCAGAGGACGTGATGCAGATGCCCCTTCAGTTCCTGAAGGGCGTCGGTCCCCGTAAAGCCGCCGATCTCAAGAAAGCCGGCCTCAACACCATCGAAGACTTGTTGTTCCGCTTTCCGCGGCGCTACGAGGATCGTAGCCGCATGCAGACGATCATCTCGCTGCGGCCGGGCATGACGGCGGCGATTGCTGGAAAGGTGCTCAACGCCGGCCTCGCGCACACGCGCCGTCCGGGGTTCAAGCTGTTCTCGGCGCTGGTGCAGGACGACAGCGGGCAGATCCAGGCGGTGTGGCCGAACCAGGCGTTCCTCAAGGACGTGATCAAGTCGCAGCAGCAGATCGTGTTGTTCGGCAAAGTGGAGTTGTGGGGCTCCCGCGGGCTGCAAATCACCGACCCCGAATTTGAGATTGTCAAAGAACACGATCCGGAAGCCGGAGGCCGTGACCAGGAACCGCGCGAAGCGCAATTGCACACAGGGCGCATCGTCCCGGTTTACGAGCGCACCGGCAGCGTCACCACCAACATGCAGCGGCGCTTCGTCTGGCAGGCACTCGAGCAATTGCCTGAGGACGCCTTCGATCCGATTCCCGACGACATCCTGATGCGCGAGCGATGGCCGTCGCGCAAAGCGGCGCTGTGGCAGGCGCACTTCCCGGCCGCCGAGACGGACGTCAACGACCTCAACAACTTCACCAC
>DATMJU010000197.1:0-13888 GCA_035553795.1 Vicinamibacterales bacterium | reverse complement strand
CCTCGATGGCGAGCTGCTGCTCGCGGGCGACCTTGCCTACTTCCAGGGCACGGCGATCAATTTCCGAGACTGCTTCAACCCGTGGTGGGGCCAGTTCCGTTCGCGATGGCATCCGGTACCAGGCAATCATGAGTACGAGAGTCCAGGTGCCGCGCCGTACTTCGCGTACTTCGGCGAAGCCGCCGGCGACGCGGCCACCGGCTATTACGCATTCACCGCCGGTGACTGGACGATCCTGATGTTGAACTCCAACATTCCGGCGACACGCGGTTCGCCGCAGTGGGAGTTTGCGCGGGGGCAACTCGAGGCGCAACGCTCGCCGTGCACGATGGCTGTCTGGCATCACCCGTTGTTTTCGTCAGGACCCAACGGACCCAACCCGGGAATGCGCGACATGTGGGCCCTGCTCGAGACCGCGCGCGCGGAAGTCGTGCTCAGCGGTCACGATCATCTGTACGAACGCTTCGCCCGGCAGACGTCGGATGGCCGCGCTGATCCCGCCAATGGCATCCGCCAGTTCACCGCGGGCACCGGCGGCGCCGAGCTCTCCAACTTCGCCAGGCCGGCCGCCAATTCGGAAGAGCGCATCGTGAAGCACGGAGTCGTTCGCTTCACCCTGCGTCCGGCCCAGGTGGACTGGGAGTTCCTCACCATCGACGGCACCGTCGCCGATCGCGGTCTCGACACCTGTCGCTGACGCAGGTTACGGGTTACCGGGTTACGGGTTACCGGCGGACCACTGATACGATTAGCGGATGAGGAAATTGGTCTCGACAATTATTTTGAGCGCGGCGATCGGCATCACGATTACCGCACAGCAAGCCCCGGCGTTCACGCCGATTCCAGCCCCGCCAAACGTCGCCAAACCGCCGGCCGAGGCCGCCAAGACCGCTTCTGGACTCGCGTCCATCGTGCTGCAGCCTGGCACGGGCAAGGTGAAGGCCGGCCCGACCGATCTCGTGACCGTGCATTACACGGGCTGGACGACGGACGGCAAGATGTTCGACAGCTCGCACGCGCGCAACGCACCGAGCTCGTTCCCTGTCGATCGCGTCATCAAAGGATGGGGCGAGGGCGTGCAGTTGATGGTCGTTGGCGAGAAGCGCCGCTTCTGGATTCCGCAGGAGATTGCGTACAACGGTATGGCCGGCCGCCCCGCTGGCATGCTCGTGTTCGACATCGAGCTCCTCGACGTTGCGACGTCGCCACGCACCCCACCGCCTGACGTCGCGGCTCCGCCTGCGGACGCGAAGCGCACCGCCTCAGGACTTGCCTACAAGTCACTGCGCGCCGGCAAGGGCGGCAAGCAACCGACGTCAGGCAGCACGGTGACGGTGCACTACACCGGCTGGACGACGGACGGAAAGATGTTCGACACGTCGATCGAACGCGGCCAGCCAATCAGCTTCGGCCTGGGTGACGTGATCAGCGGCTGGACCGAGGGACTGCAGTTAATGACCGTCGGCGAGAAGATGCGCTTCTGGATCCCGGAACGTCTGGCCTACAAGGGCGAGCGGCCGCCGCGCGGCATGCTGGTCTTCGACGTAGAACTCATCGCTTTCAAGTAACTGAACGGTGTTTAGAGTGTTCCATTTTCAATCTTCGACAGGAAAATGGAACACTCTCCACTAAGTCACTTATTTCTAAGGACTTAGTCCCTCGAAGCTCTACCATTCCGCAACATCCTGCGCCAAAACAGCACAACAAGATTTATTGTCATATTCAAAAGTCACTCTATGGGACTTTAAGTCCCTATGAAAATGCGCCCAATATCGCCAATTTGTGTGACTTTATATGACATTGACGCAGTCTGAGGTCGTTATGGCCCACTTATTGCTCTAGAGATGGGCACCATGAAACTGTCGACCGTCCGCACTGAGCGCAAGAAAGCGGTTTGGGGCCGCAACGCCCTCGCCGTATTGCTTGTCGCCGCATTCACCGTTGTCTCGGTTCCCATAGAAGCGGGCCCCCGCGATAACAAAGGCAAATCCGCAACCAAGCAGCAGGCCAAGAAGCAGCGCCACGCGAAGCTGGATCAGGCGCTCAACGATGAGGCCGACACGATCGGCGACGACGTCGACGTCATCGTTGAACTCCATGACGACACCGACGGCGCGGCGCGCATCACCGCCGGCGGCGGCCGCGCCGGGCGCAAGCTCGGGATGATCAAGGCGCGCGCCGGCCGCATGCCTCGCGCCCTGCTGCGCCGCCTCGCGGACGACCCCAAGGTCAAGCGGATCCACAAGGACCGTGAAGTCCGCGGCGAGGTCGCCCGCACGGCCGCAACGGTCGGCGCCAAGAACGTGCATGCGCAGTACGGCTACACCGGCGCCGGCATCGGCGTCGCGGTGATCGACTCCGGCATCACGCCCTGGCACGACGACCTGACGGTCGCCAACCGCACCGGCCAGCGCGTCACGAAGTTCGTCGACTTCATCAACAACCGCACGGCAAAGTACGACGACTGGGGCCACGGCACGCATGTCGCCGGCATCATCGCCGGTAACGGCTACGACTCGAACGGCGATCGCCTCTCGATCGCGCCCAAGGCGAACATCATTGCCCTCAAGGCGCTCGACTTCGAAGGCAAGGGCAAGATCAGCGACATCATCGCCGCCCTCGACTGGGTCGTCGCCAACCGGACGCAGTACAACATTCGCGTCGTCAACATGTCCCTGGGCGCGGGCGTGTTCGAGAGCTACAACACCGATCCGCTGACCGTCGCCGCCAAGCGCGCGGTTGACGCCGGCATCGTCGTCGTCGCCGCCGCCGGCAACATGGGCAAGGCCGCCAACGGCCAGCCGCAGTACGGCGCCATCGCCGCGCCGGGCAACGCGCCGTGGGTGCTGACGGTGGGCGCATCGAGCTCGATGGGCACGACCGACCGCCGCGACGACACGATCGCGCTCTACAGCTCGCGCGGTCCCACGATGATCGACTTCGCGGCGAAGCCGGACCTCGTTGCGCCGGGCAGCGGCACCGTGTCGCTGAGCGAGAAGAACAGCCTGTTCTACACGACCAAGGCGCAGTACCTGATGCCGGGCAAGAAGGCCGGCCTCAACTACCTCCCCTACCTCACGCTGAGCGGCACGAGCATGGCGGCGCCGGTCGTCTCCGGCACGGTGGCGCTGATGCTCGAAGCGAACCCGGCGCTGACGCCGAACCTGGTGAAGGCGATCCTGCAGTTCACCGCGCAGGTCTACAACGGCTACAACTACCTGACGCAGGGCGCCGGCTTCCTCAACTCGCTTGGCGCGGTTCGCCTGGCGCGCTACTTCCACACCGGCGACAAGGGCGACCGCTACCCGAACATGAAGGCCTGGAGCGGCCACATTTTCTGGGGCAACCGACGCGTCAGCGGCGGCGTGCTCACGCCGGGCGGCACCGCGTGGCTGGCGGGCGTGCAGTGGGGCGGCTCCTCGACCCCGGCCGGGCAGAACATCGTGTGGGGTGAGAACTGCGCCGGCGATTGCGACAACATCGTGTGGGGCAACAACATCGTCTGGGGTGAATCCGACTCCGGCGACAACATCGTGTGGGGCAACACCGACGGCGACAACATCGTCTGGGGCAACAGCAGCGACGACAACATCGTGTGGGGCAACAGCGAGGGCGCTGACAACATCAGCTGGGGCAGTTCGGCTGACGACTTCGCGGAGTACGGTGACGACACCGCGGAGATCGAATCGTTCGACCCGAGCGTGTGGGAAGGACTGTTCGAGGTGCCGATGTTCGTGCCGGTCACCACGACGACGATTGGTGGAGGTGCCCAGTGATTGCCACCGCCCAAGCAACACGGACGAAAGCCACGACCATGATTGCGACGCAGACCACGACGGTTGCCACGAACTGGAAGACGGCCCTCCCGGTGATGGCGGGTTCGGGATTCACGCTGCGCGAGTTGCGCCTCGAGGACGCGGCCTCGCTGCTGGCGATGCTGACGACCGAAGAGGTGTCGCGCTTCATCTCGCCGCCGCCGACCACGGTGGAAGGCTTCGAGCGCTTCATTGCCTGGACGCATCGTGAGCGCGCGGCCGGCAACTACGCCTGCTTCGCGATCGTGCCCGAGGGGATGCACACCGCGATTGGCATCTTCCAGCTGCGCGCGCTCGAGCCCGGGTTCGGCACCGCCGAATGGGGCTTCGCGATGGGCTCCCAGTTCTGGGGCTCCGGCTTCTTCGCCGATGGCGCCCGCCTCGTGCTCGACTTCGCGTTCGATGTCGTCGGGTCGCAGCGTCTCGAAGCGCGCGCGGCGGTGGCCAACGGCCGCGGCAACGGCGCGCTGCGGAAGATCGGCGCGGTGCAGGAAGGCCTGCTCCGCCGCTCGTTCCTGCGCAACGGGCAGCATCACGACCAGGTGCTGTGGGGCATCCTCGCCGAAGACTGGCGCCTGCAGCGCATGAGCCAGTCACCGATTACGCACTAACGCTCTGACTCGTCACTCGTTTAAGGCCCGGGCATTTCCAGGGGTGCCCGGGCCTCTTTTTTTGTACAGGCGCTACACTGCTGTTGTGTCTGATGAGTGGCGGAGCGTAAGGCTCGATCGCGGCGACCACGGGCTGCGCGTCGATCGGGTGCTGCTGCGGCACCTGCAGGACGAAAAGCGCGTGTCCCGCAATCAGATCCAGAAGTGGATCGATGCCGGTGACGTGCTGGTAAACGGCGTCATTCCACCGCGCGCCGCCTGGCGCGTGCAGGCTGGCGACGATCTGCGCGTGCGCGTCGCCGAGATGCCGAAGCGAGAGAAGCCGCGCGCCGAAGCCATTCCCGTCGAGGTGCTGTACGAAGACGACGACCTGCTGGCGGTCAACAAGCCGGCCGGTATTGTCGTGCACCCCTCCTACAAGAACACCACCGGCACGTTGATGAACGGGCTGCTCGACTACGCGCGATCGTGGCCGGCAGGTTCCACACCCGCGCTGCTTGGCCGCCTCGACAAGCTGACGTCCGGCCTGGTGATCGTGACCAAGCGCCCGGAGATTCACGCCGCCTTGCAGCGGGCCATGGCCGCGCGGCGCATCGACAAGGACTACCTGGCGATCGTGCGCGGCAAACCGTCGCCCGCTCGCGGCACGATCGATCTCGCGCTCGATCGCGATCCCTGGGATCGCCGGCGAATCACGGTCACCGATCGGGGCGGCCAGCCGTCGGTCACCCGCTACGAACGTGTGGCAACGTCGAACGGCTTCTCGCTGGTCCGGTGCCGCCTGATCACCGGCCGCACGCACCAGATCCGCGTGCATCTCTCCGCGAAGAAATGGCCGATCATCGGCGACGCGGCGTACGGCGACAATGGCGCCGGGCCGAAGTTCCCGAGGCAGGCGCTGCACTCGTGGCGAATCGCATTCAGGCAACCGAAGACCGGCCGCGAGCTGGTCATCGAGGCGCCGCTGCCGGACGACATGCGCGCCCTCGCGGATTCCCTCGGCCTGTCTACTTCAGTGGCGAAGGATGGATCACCGTCATGAGCGCAGCGACACAGCGAGTCAAGGATGCCTTGGGCCATCAGCCACGCATCCCGCTGAGCATTCTGCCAACCCCGCTCCAGGAAGCATCACGTTTTCGCGACGCGCTCGGCGGACCACGAGCGTGCCCGCGCATCCTGATCAAGCGTGACGACCTGACCTCGCTTGGCCTCGGCGGGAACAAGGCCCGCAAGCTCGAGTATCTGGTCGCGGACGCGAAGGCACAGGGCGCCACCACACTGGTCACGACGGGCGCCGCGCAATCCAATCACGCCAGGATGACGGCCGCGGCGGCATGCGTCGCCGGCATGCGATGCGTGCTGGTGCTGACGTCCACCAGTGAGCAACCGGCGCTCGAAGGCAACCTGTTGCTCGACACGCTCTACGGTGCGGAGATCCGGCTCGTGCCGTCGGTCGATCCCATGCTGGCTGTCGGCCAGGATGAAGCGGTCGTGGCGGAGGTCGTCGCCGATGAGCGCGCCGCCGGCCGCGTGCCATACGTGATCCCGGTGGGCGGGTCGAGTGGTGTCGGTGTGTGCGGCTACATCGGCGGCACCGCGGAACTCGTCGATCAACTCGCGGACGCGGGCGAAACACCGTCCCGGCTCTACTACGCAAGCGGGTCGCGCGGCACGCAAGCCGGCCTGACGCTCGGCGCGCGGCTGTGCGAAGCGTCCTACGAGGTCTACGGTGTGGCGGTGAGCGCCGGCGAACCAGAAAAGATCGAACGCGCGAAAAGGATCGGCAACGAAGCGGCGGCCAGGCTCGAGCTGCCGGAACGGCTGGAGCTATCGGATCTGTTCACCGATCAGGAGCACATCGGCGAAGGCTACGGTATTCCGACGAAGGGCGCGCTCGAAGCGATCGCCCTGCTCGCGCGCACCGAGGCAATCCTGCTCGATCCCTGCTACACGTCAAAGGCGATGGCTGCGCTGATCTCCCATGTGCGCAGCGGTGAACTCGCTGCGAGCGAGACGATGGTGTTCCTGCATACCGGCGGGATGCCGGCGTTGTTCACTGAAGGATTTGTCAACGCGCGCAAGTCGCGCGCGTGACCGTTACTTCGGAAATGCCGGCGCCGGCATCAGGACTGCGAGACTGACTTTCGTGGTGCGCGCCTCAGCCTCGAGGCCGGCCCACCGCTTCCTGAAGCCTTCCATCTGCCGCTCGATGTCGGCGATCTGTTGGTCGACTCGCTTCTGCCTCTCGGCGTCGGGACTCTTCGGGCGGCTCTTCAACTCAGACAGTGACGGCGCCAGCTTCTCGACCTGGCGGCGAATGGCAGCCGCCTGCTTGATGAACACCTCGTCGGGTGCCTTGTCCTTCAACTCGGCCTCGGCCTTCGCCTCACTGCGGAGCAGCATCTCCTCGGCGGAAATCGGCTTGTCGAGCGAGCTGCTCATGAAACCCTCGCCCAGTTCTACAGGCGCGGGCGGCACCCCGCCCGCTCCAAGGTCGGCATTGGTATATGACTTCTTTGCCTTCGGGGCTGACGCCTTGGCGGCTTCGGCCTGGCGCGCGATCGCCGCGAGATCCGGCTCACCGGATTGCGCGGCCGCCGCATCCGCACACGCGACCATGAACACGACGCCAACGAACACGCTGCGGCTCACTGTTCGATCCAACCTCTCATGTTGTAGCTGAACGTCGGCGTGCCCGGGAGCACGATCTCCGCCTCGTCGGCCAGCGTGCCATTGTAGGTGAACGTCACCGACCCGTGGATTCTCGAACCGTTGGTCGCGACCGGGCTGCCGACGTTCTCGTTTTGGATCATGACGCGGCCCTGGAACGACATGTTACCGCCGGCGGTCATCTGGCCGCGCACGCGAATCTCGCCTTCGATAATCGTCGAGTCGGCGTCGAGGTCCGACGCGTTGATCGTCAGGTCTTGATCGGTGACGAACTGGATGTTGTTCGCATACGGCGTCAGCTTCGCCTGGTTGCTGTTCACGTCAATGTTGCCGGTGGCGATGATCGAGACCGCTTTGTTGGCTGTGCCCTGCGTCGGACCGATCGAGACGTTGCCCTCGACGTAATAGGTTTCCGGCGTTGGATTCTTGCCGGTGCTCCACGTACCGCCGCTGTGCGTCCAGCCGAGGCCCTTGCACGTGGCCGTGGTGCACGCCGTCGTATTCCAGTCGATGCCATTGGCGGCGCGAGTGTAGACATTGCCATTGCTGGCCAGCTTGTAAGTCGCATGGTGCTGGTAGGCGGCGCTCGAGATATCCGGAAGGTTGATGGTCGGCTGGCCACTCATGGTTGCCCCGGAGGCCACTGCGGGGCCGGAGTACGTCCCGCTGGTCGTGGCATTCCCCGTGATAGTTCCCGAAGCACCGGTCTTGCTCAGGTTGCCATTCGCATGAACGCTGCCGGACTGGCCATTGACGGTGATGTTGCCGTTCATTTCAAAATCGCCGTTGACGATGATGGCGGCATCGAATGATGAGACGATCGGGTTGCCGCCAGCCGGTGTCACTTCCAGTACGCGCGCGATACGAACGACCGTGCCGCTCGGCCCGAAGCCGGTCGCACGGAGAATCAGGCGCGAATTGGTGTCGGTGAAGAGGAGTCCGTCCTCACCCATCTCCGTGAGCTGATTGTTGGCGCCTGCGGTCGTGATCGCTTGAGGGTACAACGTGTTGTTGTCGTCATCGAGAATCTCGAGGTCGTAGGTGTACTGGCCGGCCGCATCCAGTGCGTAAGGGCCGGCGGCGAGGAGCACGCCATCCAGTTGCCCGTTGTCTGCGTTCGAAGTCGCAGCCAGGTTGCCATTATCGAACGCGCCGTCATCGCCTGCCAGCCAGTCCCTCGTGTTGTTGGCGGGATCGGTGATCTCGACAATCGCCCGATTGAGG
Organism: Vicinamibacterales bacterium; assembly: GCA_035553795.1. Lineage (GTDB taxonomy): Bacteria > Acidobacteriota > Vicinamibacteria > Vicinamibacterales > UBA2999 > 12-FULL-67-14b. Next base: position 5,568 of record DATMJU010000197.1, on the reverse strand, counting down.
CCGGCCTCTGCGGCGGCACGCGCGCCGGCGTAATAGACCTCATTGGTGCTCATCTGCACTTCAATGTTTCCGTTCATCGCGAAGCCGGTGGCAAGCCCGGACAGCACCGCCATCAACAGCAACACGACGACCAGGGCGATACCGCGCTCCGAAGATGATTTGACGATGGATGGCATGATTATCGATCCCTCACTCTTACCGTCGTACTCAGCGTTCGCGTATCGGGATTGCCGGACGCGGCGTTGATGGTGCGCGTGCGAACGGTGATTGACACCGTGACATAACGGATGCTGGCGTTGTTGACCGCAGCCGTTGCGCCGTCGTCGCCAAAGAAGGTGAACTGGAGATCGTCAATCACGTTGTCGGTGCGCGTCGCCGCATCGTCGCCGACCACGTCGTCGAGGAACTGAATGGTGTTCGGCGCGGTGCAGGTCTCGGCGAGGAACGCGGCCTCAGAGCAGAATGAGATCGTCACCTGCTCGTTCGCCTGGGTACAGTCCGGAGAAATGCCGCCGACGGCCTTGTCCGGGGGATTGGAGTCCATCTGCAGCGTGATGCGCGAGTCATCAGCCGGATACATGATGACGCCCTCAAACGCCGTATTTGTGGCCACGCAGGTGGACGTGGTCGCCCCCATGCTGTTGGTCCCGGCGCCACGCAGGTAGCGGCTCACCCATTCGAGCGCATAGCGCGCTTCCTGCTCGGCGGCAGAGTCTTCGAGCTGTCGCCGGTAGCCGTTCTGGATCTGTGACGTCAGCGCGACGGCGGTGCCGAGCACGATCGTCGTCACGACCGACGCGATCATCAGCTCCATCAGGGTGAAGCCGCGTTCGTTCTTGAGCGAGGTCATGTTCATGTTGGCGGCGGACAGCAGTTACGAATGATCGTCGTCAGACGGATGTCGGCGTTGGTGCGCCGATCGGCGACATCGGGAATGATCCGGACCGTCAGCATGCGGACGTCAGTCTCGCCGGCGATGGCCGTGATCTCCCAGCGCCGATGGTAGCCGGGGGCGGGATCGTCGTTGTACCCGGGGACATCGGCATCCAGACCGCCGCCAACGAGAATCAGCGGGCTGGCCGATGGGCCGTCGAAATCCAGGAAGACCAGTTCGTCGACCTTCGACTGCGCCATGCGGATGGCGGCCGTTTCGTTGCGCCCCATCATCTGCATGCGCAGCGTGATCGCCATCAGTTCCGCCATCGAGACCAGCGCCACGGTCAGGATGACCATGGCAAACAGCACCTCGATCAGCGTGAAGCCGCGCTCGGAGTTAGTAGACATCGAAGGTGATCTGCCCGGTCAGCGACACCGTGAGGTTCCTGGTCGACACGCCGTTGTAAGTGACGCCAATGGTCGTCGGGATCCCCAGGTCCGAGGTGAAGAGGCCACGCGAGGTGACTTCCAGCAGCGGCGGCGGATCGGTGTAGGTCACTCGCTCCGGCATCTGGTAAATGCCGCTGTCGAATTGCACCGTATTGCTGCAACGATCAGCGGCATTGTCGACGGTTGGATCGCCGGTCACGACCAGCACCCGAAACTGCCCAACCGCGGGGCAATCAAAACGAACGCGGAAGTTGCGGTTGCGGCTGATTGCCTTGAGGCGTGCCTGGCGAATCTGCGAACCGATCTGCTCGGAAGCCGTCCACGCAGCGTTGCGCCCGACCGACTCCATCATCACGGGGATCGAGATCGCCGACAGAATGGTGATCAGGGCCATGACAACGAGCAGCTCGAAGAGCGTGAAGCCGCGGTTTGAGCGCATGCCCTCCCTTGAGCAAGACGTACACCACCGCCGAGTTCGGCGACTAACCTGTTGACGCATCGATAGATGGCCTTTAGCAAGGGGGCTGGCCCAAGCCGTTCATGTTCTGATACGGGCCAGTCGATTACCGTTTCGTAATCGCAAATGAACCCAAGAGTCCTAATTAGTCATCTATTTATCGGCCGATGGCCGATCACACTTTGCGGCGGCTCACCGCCAGATCCGTAATTCCGCCGGCCCCTGAGGGCGTCGAACCAAGGTCCAGCTGCGTCATCGAGTTCGTTCCCTTCACAGCTTGGCGCACTCGACTTCGCTGGCAGCTCACTTGCGTTCGGGGCCGCGGATCCATGCGCGAACGAGGCTTTACCCTTACCGAGTTGCTGATCTCGATCGCATTGTTTGCGACGCTGGCCGGCATGGCGGTGGCCCTCATGGGCACCGCGACGCAGGTGATGCGCGCCAACTCGCAGGCCTCACGCGTCTCAGGGCTGATCCAACTGGCGCGCGAGAACGCCATCCGCACGCAGCGCGACCTCGAACTGACGTTTGACGACGAGTCGAACTCGGTGCGCGTGGTGCGAACGGAAGACGGCGTCGCCAGCACGGTCGCTGAAGTCTCGCTCGAATACCAGGTGCAACTGCGAATGCTTGCCGAGTTCGCGGGCACCGACACCCCCGACGCGTTCGGCAACGCTGACGCCGTGGACTTCGGCGGCGCGGCGCGGTTGTTCTTCATCTCCGAGGGTTCGCTGGTCGACGAAGACAGCGTCCCCGTCAACGGCACGATCTTCATGGGCGTCACCGACCAACCGCTCACCGGCCGCGCGATCACCATCACCGGGACCACCGCCCGGCCGCGCAAGTACCGGTGGATGGGTAACACATGGGCGGCGCAATGACACCAGTCAAAGACGAACGCGGCTTCTCGCTCACCGAGTCGTTGATCGCCCTCGGCGTCCTGTCGACGGGGATGCTGGCCATCGCCGCCGGATTCCTGCAGGGCACCATGCAGTTGACCGGATCCGAGCTCGACATCGTGGCTCGCGAGAAGGCTGCCGAAGCGGTCGAAAGCGTGTTCACCGCGCGCGACACTCGCACCGTCCAATGGGTGGAGATCCGAAACGCCGATCCCGACGAAGGCACCGGCGGCGGGGTGTTCCTCGACGGCCCGCAACCATTGCGACGGCCTGGCAGCGACGGGCTCGTCAACACCGCCGACGATCCCGAGGAACTTGAATCCATCACGCGCCCTGGTCCGGACGGCATGCTCGGCACCGAAGACGACGTCGTCGAGGCGCTGGGACAGTTCACGCGCGAGGTGATCATCCGCGACGTCAACACCACGTTGCGCGAGCTGCAGGTGGTAATCAGCTACAACGTCGGCGGGGTCGTTCGCCGCTACGAGATCAGGACGTTGATCTCGAGTTATGCGTAGGAACCGCGCCGTGCCGACACCGTCCACCGAACGCGGTTTCACGCTGGTCGAACTGCTCATCGGCATGACGCTGACGCTGGTGATCCTGGCCGGCGCGCTGGGCGTGTTGCAGGATGCGGCTCGCGCCAGTAACGACGCGGCGGCGCTCACCGACGTGAACCAGAACATTCGCGTGGCCATGAACGTGGTGATTCGCGACCTGGTGCAGGCTGGCGAGGGCGACTACTCGCTGCGAACCGGTGTGTCGGTGCCGAACGGCGACGGCGTCGATCAAATCGTCCGGCCGTCTCCCGACGACACCCAGTGGTTCTTCCCGGCGCACTACACGGTCCTGCCCGCCGTCAGCACCGGCAACGGTATCGGCCCGGCCGTGAACGGCGTGGCAACTGACGTGGTCACGCTGCTCTACGAAGATCGCAGCCTGAGCTTCTCCGGTGTCGTGCCCAACATTCCGGCGAGCGGCGCCAGCATGAATCTCGGGAACGACTTTGACACCGACCGCATCGCGGACGGCGACCTGATCCGCTTCGGCAACGGAGCAATGCAAGAGGTGACCAACGTGGCTGGAAACACCGTCCATTTCCATCAAGACGCCGCCTCGAACCTGAATCAACGCGATGCGCCGGAGGGCTCCGTGATGGCGCTCAAGGGAGAGTCACCGACGTTTCCCGATCTGCCGGTCAGCCGGGTCCTGATGATCACCTACTACGTGTCCACTCCCGCCAACGGCCTTCCGCGGCTGATTCGGCGGGTCAACTACGGACCGGAGCGCGTCATCGCCATTGGCATCGAGAACCTCCAGTTCAGTTGGGATGTGGTCAACGGCGCGGACAATCCCACCAACGTCGACAGTTTCGCGGACGCGTCTGAAGGCCTGATTCGCAAGGCCAACATCTTCATGTCGGCGCGGTCGCAAGCGACCTCCGCCTCCAACGGACAACCAACTCGCTCGAGCCTGACGACGCAGGTCAGCCTGCGCAGCATGGCGTTCGTCAGCCGCTACGACCTGGCCCAATGACGACGCTGTCCCTGCGGGAGAACGAGCGTGGCGTGGCGCTGGTGGCCACGCTGCTGATCCTGCTGCTGGTCAGCGCGCTGCTGGCTGCGTTCCTGGCGACGGCTACGACCGACGTTCTGCTGCGAAGCGCCGATCGCTCACGCACCCGCACCCTCTACGCCGCGCATGGCGCGCTGGAAAAACTGACCGCGGATCTGGGCGACCTGTTCGCAACAGACTTTGCGCCCAACCAGGCGGATCTGGACGAGTTGGAGGAGAACCCGCCGGACGTGCCGCAGGTCGCGTTCACGGCCGACGATGGACTCGGCTACACGATCGTGCCGGCGAATGGTTTCAACAACACCGGCGCACCAATCGCCGTGTCGGGCACGGTGGATTCGGGTCCGTATGAAGGTTTCGTCGGGCTCGTGACGCCCTATTGGCTCTGGGTGACGGCGCGCGCCGCTGATGGATCCGAATCCCGACTCCGCCGGCGCCTTCAGACCGTCAGCATCCCCATCTTCCAGTTCGGCGTGTTCTCCGAGAACGACCTCAGCTTCTTCGCGGGTCCAGACTTTAATTTCGGCGGGCGCGTTCACACCAACGGCAACCTGTTTCTCGCCTCGGGCGCGACGCTGTGGCTCGCCAACAAGGTCACCGCGGTCGGCGAGGTCATCCGCACACACCTGTCGAACGGATGGTCCACCGCCAACGGCTATGGCGGTTCGGTCCGGCCGATCACCGCACCCGGATCGTACCGGCCGTTGTTGATCAACGAGGGCAGTCTCACCGGCACGCTCGGGTCCGCGGAGAACGAGCCGACATGGACCGATCGATCGATCGGCGACTACCACGGCAACATCAGGAACGGCCGCACCGGAGCGAAGCGTCTCGACCTGCCATTGATCACCGTTGGCGGCACACCGGTGGAGCTGATTCGGCGCCCGGTCCAGGGCGAGGATCCGCTGATTACCGGCCAGCGCCTCTACTCGGAGGCCAACGTTCGCATCCTGCTCTCGAATACCGCCGCCGCGATCACGTCGCTGCCCGCGAGCTCGAGCGGCGTGGCCCCGATGAGCCTGGCGACGCTGGCCTCGATGCAGGCGAGCGGATACGCCGGACTGATTCCACCGGCCGCGTCAACCGGCGTCACCGCGCAAGGCTACCGCAGCGGCGTGGGTACTCCGCTGATCGACGGCTTCATCAAGATCGAATACCGCAATGCCGGCGGAAACTGGAACGATGTCACCGCGGAGATCCTGAATCTCGGGTTCACGCGGCGCAACACCGAGGTCGGCGGCTGCGCGCCGAACGGCTTCGACCCGAGTCCCGCCGCGGTGATCCGCTTTCAGCGCGTCAAGACGACTCCCT
>DATMJU010000196.1:0-5679 GCA_035553795.1 Vicinamibacterales bacterium | reverse complement strand
GCCCATGTGACGGCGGTGACCTGCCACAACTGATTGATAGACACTCGCGCCATGCCGAACCGGCGCCAGAAAGGCCGGGCCCGCGCTGGGATAGCACCGCCGCAGATACGCATCGTCGAAGGGCTGCACTTCCTCGGCCGGGATCGCGTACCAATCGAATCCGTAATGCTCGAAGGCCGATCGACCAGAGTCCGAGAGCTCGGGCTCTCTCATGTTCGGGGTCAGTTCCACGCCCTCGGGCAGCCCGAAGTACGCTCGTAACTTCGCCTCTCTCGCCCGAGTCCACGCAAATGTATCTGACACTGAGACGCCTCCCCATCCTTGACGGTATTGTCACTACCGGTATAAAGTGAGTGCTTACTTACCATGCCACATGTGACGCCGTCAACGCGCCCTCGGCGCAGAACAGCCTCAGCGAGGCCTCGAATCCAGGCGCCGAAGCGGTTGTCCGGCGCCGATCGGCGCGAGCGATTGATCGCCGTTGCCACACGACTCTTCTCGGACCGCGGGTTCAGTGCGACGACGACGCGAGAGATTGCGAATGCGGCCGGGGTCACCGAAGCCATCATCTTCCGGCACTTTGCCCACAAAGCGGAGTTGTACGAGGCCATTCTTGAAGTGAAGGCGCGTGAAGCCGGCACGGAGCGTTGGGTAGACGAATTGCGCGACGCCGCCAAGTCGGGCGGCGACCTCGAGGTACTCCACCGACTGCTCGCACTGATCATGGATCACTCGCAACAGGACCCGCAGTTCCTGCGCTTGATGCTGCACGCAGCGCTGGACCACCGGGAAATGATGCGCGAGTTTCGAAGCCGGCACCTGGCCCCCCTGTATCAGGAGTTGGTCAAGTTCGTGGAGCGCGGTCAGCGAGCCAAGCGGTTCCGGCAAGATAATCCGCACGCGTTGGCCAGGGTGTTGCTCGCGGTCCCGAGCTATCACGCTCTGCTCGATACGCTCCTCGGGGGAGACACCCTTGGCCACGTCGGGGACGAAGCCGCGGACATTTACGCCCGACTGATGCTCGACGCGCTCTTGATGCCCGGCGCTCCCACACCCAAGGGCGTCCGCAAACCCAGGATTGCCAAACAGTGACTGACATTCTCGGCATGCTCCGCTCTTCGCCGCTGGCCTTCTTAATCCAGTTGTGTTTCTTCGCCGCGTTGGCTTCATCCTGCGGCCGCGGCCCCGCGGCGGCCGAGGTGCCCGTTACCGCCGGCTCAGGAACGAATGCGATCGCCATTACGACAGCTGTTGCTACAGCACGCGAGGTCCCGCTCGTGGTAGATGTGCCAGGCAACTTTCTGCCCGACGAGTCGTCCGATGTGGCGGCTGAGGGGTCCGGCCGCGTGGCCGCGACGCCTGTCGACATTGGCGATAGGGTGGCCCGCGGCGCCGTGCTCGCGCAGCTCGATAATCGTGACGCTCAGTTGAGGCTGGATCAATCCAGCGCCGCACATCAACAGGCGTTGGCGGCTCTGAACCAGGCCCGCGAGCGGCACCGGCTCGCGCAGACGACGGCGGCCCGTTACGACAGCCTCGTCAAGAGCGGCGACGTGTCCCGGGCGGTCTACGACCAGCTGGTGAGTGAGCGCGACACCTCCGCCCAGGCGGTGATGACCGCGGAGGCAGGCGTGCTCGAAGCCAAGTCGCGAATTGCTCTTGCCGAAAAGGCGCTGGCCGACACGACGATTCGCGCCCCCTTCGACGGACACGTCACCGATCGCGCTGTGACCGTCGGCGAGTTCGTTGGCCCCGGTACGCGCATCGCCACGGTGATGCGGCTCGACCCGATCAAATTGCGGATGCAGGTGCCGGAAGTCGCCGCCGCAAAGATCCGCCGCGGGCAAACCGTTGTCGCAAACGTCGAGGCTCTTGGGAATGCGAGCGTCACGGCAACTGTGACAGCCGTGAGTGCGGCACTCGACCCCACGACCCGGGCGTTCATCGTCGAAGCGACCGCGCCTAATCGCGACGGCCGGTTACGCGCTCAGATGTTCGCGACGGCGCGGATCGAGATAGGGGCCAGCGAAACGGGTGTCTTTATTCCGCGTGCCGCCGTGTTGACCGACCCCAATACCAATTCGTTTCAAGCCTTCGTCGTCGAGCAGGGCGTCGTTCGACTGCGCGTCCTGCAAGTCGCCGGCGAAGACCAGCAACAGGTGCGCGTGCGCTCTGGCCTCGATGCCGGCGCAGTCGTTGCGACGAGTGCCCTCGATCAGCTCTTCGATGGCGCCGTCGTCAACGTGACAGCGGCCGGTCGAGCGGACACGCCCGGCGCGTCTCGCTGAACGGCGCTCCAAAAGGTAATCCATCATGCAAAAACTCGCCGAGATATGTGTTCGCCGACCCGTCTTCGCCACCATGCTGATTGTGGCGCTCACGGTGATCGGCGCATTCTCATTTTTCACGCTGGGCGTCGACCGGTTTCCGAAGATCGAACTGCCGATCATCACCGTCGCGACGGCCAATCCTGGCGCCGCCCCTGAGCAGATTGAAACCGAAATCACCGACATTATCGAAAGCACGGTGAGCACGATTTCCGGTATTGAGGAACTGCGGTCGACCTCGGTCGAGGGCCTGTCCCAAGTGTTCGTCAGCTTCGTTCTTGACAAGGACGTGGATGTCGCGGCGCAGGAAGTTCGGGACAAAGTCGACCTGGTTCTGCGCGACCTGCCGGCCACGATCGAACCGCCGACGATTCAGAAACTCGACCCCGACTCATCGCCGATCATGTTGTACGCCGTAAGCGCCAAGCGCCCGACGATCGACGTGACCAGCATCGTCGAGAACGAGCTCCAGGAGAAGTTGCAGACGGTCACCGGCGTTGGCGATGTGATCGTCTACGGCGGACGCCGCCGTGAGATTCACGTTTACGCCAATCCCGATCGCCTTCGTGCGTACAACCTCACCGTCTCAGACGTGGCACAGGCGCTTCGCGCCCAGAACATGGAGCTGCCCGCCGGCCGAATCGACGCTGGACGCCAGGAACTGTCCATCCGCGCCCTCGGAAGGATCGAGCACGCTGGGCAGTTCTCCGATCTCGTGATCAAGACCGTCAACGGATACCCGATTCGCGTGCGAGACATCGGCCGCGTGGAGGAGACGGGTATCGAGCCCCGCACAGCGGCGAAACTCGACGGTGAACAGGCGGTCGTCGTGGCCGTCCGCAAGCAGTCAGGCACCAATACCGTGGCGGTTGCCGACGCCGTCAAGGCCCGAATGGCGGAACTGACACCGCTGCTGCCGAAAGACTTCACGGTCCGCATTGTTCGCGATCAGTCCGAGTTCATTGAAGCGGCGTTGCACGCCATCCAAGAGCATTTGCTGCTCGGCGGTCTATTTGCCGGCCTCGTGGTGTTCATCTTCCTCTGGAATCTGCGGACGACAATCATTGCCGCCGTCGCCATTCCCACCTCGATCATCGGCGCGTTCTCGCTGATGGCGGCATTGGACTACAGCCTCAACCAGATGACGATGCTCGCGCTGACGCTGATGGTCGGCGTGGTGATTGACGACGCCATCGTGGTGCTCGAGAACATCTACCGATTCGTGGAAGAAAAGGGCATGCACCCTTTCCAAGCGGCGATCGAGGGCACGCGTGAGATCGGTCTCGCGGTGATGGCGACGACGCTGTCGCTTCTGGCGGTGTTTCTCCCCGTCGGCTTCATGGCTGGGATCGTCGGGCGCTTCATGTCTTCATTCGGGTTGACTGCCGCGGCCGCGATCGCCATCAGCCTGTTGGTCTCTTTTACGCTCACGCCGATGCTGGCGGCTCGCTGGATCCGTCCATTGGAGGAGCCCGATGGAGCGCCGGAAGGCAGTCACGACGCTCGCCATAGCTCCAAGCAGTCGCGTTTCTATGCGCCAGTCGACCGAACGTACACCCGGATGCTCGAATGGTCGATGGCCCATCGGGCCATCATTGTGACGGTGTCGGTACTGACCGTACTTTCCATCGTTCCGCTCTTCATGATGACCGGAGTGAACTTCCTTCCCGAAGAAGATGAGTCCCAATTCGAAGTCACGGTGCGTGCGCCGGAGGGGACCGGGCTGGCCGCGACCCAATCGGTGCTCGAGCGAGTTGCCCGAGACGTTCGTGAGCAACTCCCCGGCGTCGAGAGCACGCTAACCATCGCCGGCTTCGGCGCGCAACAAGTCGTCAACACCGGCACTATCTTCGTTCGTCTGACGCCGCTCGATGACCGTGACGTGGCGCAATCCGAGTTGATTGTGCGCACGAGAGAGATTGTCCGCTCGCTGCCAAAGGACATCTCGACGTCGGTCCAACCGGTTGCCGCCATCAGCGGAGGAGGTGTGCGGAACTCGGCAGTTCAATATGTGCTCGGCGGTCCCGATCTCGTCAAGCTGGACGAGTACTCGGGAAAGTTGCTCGACCACATGCGCAACGATCCCAACCTCGTCGATCCCGACCGCACTCTGCTCCCCGGAAAGCCGGAGTTGCGGGTCGAGATTGACCGGCAGCGCGCAGCGGATCTCGGGGTGAAGGTCTCGAGCATCGCCGAGACCCTCAGTTTCATGATGGCGGGTCAGGAGGTGACGACTTTCAACCAAGGGCAGGAGCAATACGACGTCGTATTGCGAGCGAGCGGCGAGTTCCGTCGCGATTCAGATTCGCTCGCGCGTATTTCCGTGGCAGGACTCGAGGGCACCACCGTCCCGCTCGCCAGCGTGGTCCGGATTAAGCCGGGCACCGGCCCAGGCACCATTGATCGACTCAACCGACAGCGCCAGGTGACGCTGCTCGCTAACCTCCCGCCCGGCGGATCGCAGACCGATGCGTTGGCGTCACTTCGCGCCGCGACGGCAGAACTCAACATGGAACCTGGGTACGCGGCCGTCCTCACGGGCCAATCCAAGGAGCTCGAGCGAGCGGGTCTCTACTTCGGCTTGGCGTTCCTGCTTTCGTTCGTCTTCATGTATATCGTCCTCGCATCGCAGTTCGAGTCCTTCATCCACCCGGTCACGATCCTGCTCACCTTGCCGCTGGCGGTGCCATTCGGATTGCTCGCGACCCTGATGTTCGGGCAGAAGCTGAACATCTTTTCGGCGCTTGGGGTGCTGCTGCTGTTCGGCATCGTCAAGAAGAACGCCATTCTACAAATCGATCACACCAACGAGCTGCGACGACAGGGGATGGTTCGGCACGACGCGATCATCCAAGCGAACCGCGACCGGCTCCGGCCGATTCTCATGACCACGCTCGCGCTCGTGGCCGGAATGGTGCCGCTCATCATCGGCAGCGGCCCCGGCGCTGCGACCAATCGGTCAATTGGAGTGCTGGTGGCTGGCGGACAACTGATGTGTCTGATTTTGACGCTGCTCGCCGTCCCGGTTTTCTATTCGCTCTGGGAGGATCTTGGGGAGCATCGTATCTGGGGACAGCTGGCCGGTGCGTGGCGCAGAAGAACGACGAACGCGCGTAAGCCGCTACCCTCGCCGGTGGTTGTCGAGCAGCGAGCCGGCTTTGCGCGTAGCTCATCAGAGGAAACTCGATGATTCGATCGGCCAAAGCTATTCGTGCCCTACTTGTCGTGCTCGGTTTCAGCGGTTCAGCACTCTCGGTTGCCGCGCAGGAGCCAATCGGTGCCACCGGCCAGCCGCCGCTGCAGATTTTGCCGCCACGCGTCGGCGTCGAAGCGGGGCCCGAGCCCCTGCCGC
>DATMJU010000195.1:0-9172 GCA_035553795.1 Vicinamibacterales bacterium | reverse complement strand
GACCGCGAGCGCGACGCAGGCATACCAGGAATTCGGCGGACTGGCCGGGCGCTTCCTGCTCGCCGTGCTGGCGCTGCGCATCCTGTCACGCCAGAGGTTGATTCGCACGTTCCAGATCCCCGGCCTGATCGTGATGCCGCTGGTCTTCTACTACGGACCCACGACCAGCCTCGAGCTCACGCAGTGGGGCATGTTCCTCGCGGGCGTGTTCACCGTCGGGCAATTGAGTTTCTGGGGCAACTACCTGCCCCGCGTCTACCCCACGCACCTGCGCGGGACCGGCGAAGGTTTTGCCGCGAACATCGGCGGCCGCATGCTCGGCACCGGCTTCGCCTTCGTGACCACGACGCTCGCCACGTACGCGCCGGGCGCCACACCGCCGATGCGGCTGGCGTTTGCGGCGACGGTGGTCGGCACGTTTGTTTACGCCGCCGGCCTGATCACCAGCTTCTTCCTGCCGGAACCAGCAAGCGAAGACTTGCCGGAGTAAGGTGCCTGGGTGCGTACGGTGCCTGGGGTGACAAAGTGTTTGGTTCTGTTGCTCACCTGCGTAGTTGCCATCTGCGTCCAGCAACCTGTCCTGAGCGAGAGTGGCGAAGGTCAACAGACCATCGCCAGTCGAGTCGAAGGATGGCCCCAGTTTCGCGGGCCCGGCTCCGCCGGCGTCGTCGCTGACAATCCCAGGCTTCCAGATACCTGGAGCGCCACGCAGAACGTCACCTGGAAGACGCCGATCCCTGGACAAGGCTGGTCCTCTCCCGTCGCGTGGGGCGAACGAATCTTCGTCACGTCGGTGATTTCGACCGGCCCGACCGAGACGCCGCAACGCGGTCTCTACTTCAAGGGCGAACGACCCGCGCCCGCCAACGAGCATCGCTACGTTGTCTACGCCATCGATTTCGTAAGCGGCAAAATCGCATGGGAGCGAGAGGTGCATCGCGGCGTGCCGCCGAGCGGGCGTCACCTGAAAAATACGTTCGCCTCTGAAACACCGGCGACCGACGGCAGCCGACTGTACGCGTCGTTTGGCAATGTTGGAACCTTCGCGTTCGACTTCAACGGCAAGGCCGTGTGGTCGGTGCCATTTGAAGCCAGGCAGACGCGCTTCGGGTGGGGCACGGCGTCGTCGCCAGTCGTGCACGAAGGGGTCATATACATCGTCAGCGACAACGAAGAAGCGTCCGCGTTAAGAGCGCTCGATGCCGCAACCGGCAAGCAGCTGTGGCGAACGGAGCGGCCGCAGGAGACCAACTGGGCGACGCCGTTCATCTGGCGCAACGAACGCCGCACCGAGATCGTCGTCAACGGCACGAGCGCGATTCGATCGTATGGACTCGATGGCAAGCCGCTGTGGACGCTCCGCCCGTCATCCACGCATGTCATCCCCACACCGTTCGCGAGCGGAGGCTTGCTTTACGTATCTTCGGGATACGTCGGCGATTCGACGCGCCCTGTCTACGCGATCAAACCGGGCGGCGACGGGGACATCTCGCTGAAGAGCGGAGAGACAGCAAATGCCTTCGTGGCGTGGGCCCTCCCACAAGGCGGCACCTACAACACCTCCGCGATCGTGTACGGCGGCCGATACTACACCCTCTTCGACCGCGGCTTCTTCACCTGCCATGACGCGGCAACCGGAGGAGAGATCTATACAAAGGTGCGCCTCGATCCAACGGCCAGCGGCTTCACGGCCTCGCCGTGGGCCTACAACGGCAAGATCTTCGCCATGAGCGAGGACGGGACGACCTACGTGATCGAGGCAGGCACGGAATTCAAGGTCGTCGGGCAGAACCGGCTCGATGAGTTCACCATGGCGACACCCGCAATTCATCGCGACAGCCTGATCATCAGGACGGCGACGTCGCTGTATCGTATAAGCCGATGACCATTTCAAAATTTCTCGCGGCATCGTGCCTCGGCTTGCTGGCCTGCGCCACGCTGACCGCCCAGCAGCGCCCCACGCTGTCGGCGGCTGTTCGCGCCTATGTCTCGGTCGATGCGCCGCTGCTCGCGCTGACCAACGCGCGCGTGATCGACGGCACGGGCGCGGCGCCGCGCGAGAACCAGACGCTGATCATCAACAACGGCGTCATCACCACGCTCGGCGCCTCGTCCTCGACGGACGTGCCAGCCGGCGCGCAGGTCATTGACCTTGCCGGCAAGAGCGTCATCCCCGGCCTCGTGATGGTGCACGAGCACCTGTATTACCCCAACGGCCCCGGCGTATACGGCCAGCTCGGCGAAAGCTTCTCGCGCCTCTATCTCTCGGGCGGCGTGACGACGATGAGGACCGGCGGCAACGTGAATGGGTTCATGGATCTGAACATGATGCGGCTGGTGGCGGAGGGACAGAAGCCCGGCCCCGCGATCGACGCCACCGCGCCCTATTTGAACGGCCCAAACTCATTCATCCAGATGCGCACGTTGAAGGGTCCCGAGGACTCGCGCCGCCAGGTGCAGTACTGGACCGACGAAGGCGCCACCTCGCTCAAGACCTACATGCAGATCACGCGCGGCGAGCTGGCGGCTGCGATTAACGAAGCGCATCGCCGAGGCATCAAGGTCACCGGCCACCTCTGCTCGGTCACCTACGCCGAAGCCGCGAACCTCGGCATCGACAATCTCGAGCACGGCTTCTTTGCCGCAACCGACTTCGTCGCTGACAAGAAACCCGATCAGTGCCCTGGCCAGGGTGTCGGCCAGAAGACGATCGCCGCGCTCGACGAAAACGGCGCGCCGTTCAAGGCGCTGGTCAAGACGCTGATCGACAACAACGTCGCACTCACTTCCACGTTGACCGTGTTCGAGACCTTCACGCCGGGGCGCCCGAAACCGCCAGGGCTCGAAGTGCTGACCCCGCAGTTGCGCGAGCAGTTCGAAGCGACGTACGCGCGAACGGCGCAGAACAAGGATTCGATCTACAGCACGCTCTTCGCCAAAGGCATGGCGCTCGAGCGCGCGTTCGCGAAAGCCGGCGGCTTGCTGATCGCCGGAACGGATCCCACGGGTGGCGGGGGCGTGATCCCTGGCTTCGCGAATCAGCGCCAGGTGGAACTACTGGTCGATGCCGGCTTCACGCCGCTCGAAGCGATCCAGGTGTCGACCCTCAACGGCGCGAAGTATCTCGGCCGGGACAAGACCGTCGGCAGCATCGCGGTCGGCAAGCAGGCCGACCTCGTGGTGATCAACGGCAATCCAGCGACGACGATCGGCGACATTCGCAAGGTCGAGACGGTGTTCAAGCAGGGTGTTGGCTACGATCCTGCGAAGTTGATCGCGTCGGTGTCGGGCAAAGCCGGAATCTGGTAGTTCGCAGTTTCTGCCAACTCTCGCGCAGAGGCTGCGGCGCACCATCGCAGCCGCAAAAAACAGTTGCACCAACGGCTCGACGATGAGACCGTCGTCGTCAGTGGACCTGACGCCGTGGCGCATCACGTTACCCTGGAGCATCCGATGACCGAACGCGAGCATGAACATCTGCTGGCCACGGCAACCGACCGCTTCGAGCGGCGGCTGGCCGAAGAATGTGCGGGCGTGCGCTCGGACATCAGCGAGCTTCGCGTCGAGATGGTTCAGCAGGACTCGGCGACGCGGGTTGAGATGGCCCAGCAGTTCGCCGCTGCGAGAATTCATTCGGAAGCCAGGCACCAGGAACTGTTGAAATGGGCCATCGTGTTCTGGGTCAGCCAGGCGGCCGCGGTGGCGGGCATCGTGACTGCGCTCAGCTAGCACCCGCGGCACGGCGCGCTAGAATGTGGCGGTGCGCGCAATCCTCTTCCTGACGGCTGCCATTCTGTTGACTGCGACCACGGTGTCGGCTCAACTCAAGAAAGAACCGACCGCAGTCGACAAGGCGGATCCGAACGCGGCGTCGATTGCCAGGGGCGTCGAGTATCTGAAGGTAGAGGTGCCGAAGTGGAAGGCCGGGCACCCCTGCTATTCCTGCCACAACAACGGCGATGCCACGCGCGCGCTGCTCCTCGCGCAGTCGAAGGGCTACGACATCGGCACGTCGCTCGACGACACGCTCGCGTTCCTGAAGCAGCCGTCGCGATGGGACCAGAACAAGGCACGCAACGGTTCGGACGACGACAAGACGCTCGCGAAGATCCAGTTTGCCAGCGCCCTCGCGGTGGCGGAGCGTCACGGCAAGGCTGCGTCCTCGGATCTCGAGGCGGCGGCGAAATTGCTCGTCGCCGATCAGCAGCCCGACGGATCCTGGAAGCTGGATGACTCGCAAAGCCTGGGCTCGCCGGCGACGTATGGCGACCTGATTGCGACGTGGTCGGCAAGAGCCACCCTGATCTCCTCTGGCATGCAGCCTGACAACTTCACCATCGTGCAAACGGACAAGTGGATCCGTGGGCTGGCGCCGGAGAACGTGCTCGACGCCGCGGCGACGATTCTCGCGCTTGAGTTGTCGAGCGACGTGATGGCCGAGAATCTTCGCCGCAACTGCCTGAGCATCCTGCGCACCGGCCAGTCGCCCGAGGGCGGATGGGGCCCGTACGTGACCGCGGCACCACAGGTGTTTGATACCGCGCTGGCCGTGCTTGCGCTGAGCGCGCTCGAGGCCGAACCGCGCCTCGCGAGATCGGCCTATCGCCCCGAGCAGCTCAAGGAGGCAATCGCCAACGGCAAGAAGTTCATCGTCTCGCAGCAGAAGGCGGACGGCAGCTGGCCAGAGACGACGAGGCCCGCAAACCAAGAGAGCTACGCACAGCGGATCTCAACGACGGGCTGGGCGTTGCTGGCGTTGATGACTCCTTAGGGCTTGGGCTCAGCGCACGGTGAAAGGAATCAGGGTTCGTTCGGGCTCTGAAGACGAATCCGTCCTATCGAACTGATCGACCTCGAACGCCCTGCCGATTCGATTGCCGGCCAGATCTTCCAGCGACGCAAATGCCAGCACATTGTAAGCGCCTGGCGCCCACGCCTCCGCCGGCGTGAACGACCATTCGGTCTCATCGGCGCTGACCTTCACTTCACCTTCCATCGGGCGCCGGTTGACGCCGAGGACGCCCAGCGCGCGCAGCAGCAGGCCGTGATCGAGCGGCTCCGGGAACACGATGCGCAGCGGCGAGATCGCATTGGCCGTGGGCGGAAAGATCTTCCACGCCTTCGGGTCGAGCGGGCGCTCATCAGCCGGACCGACTTTGAAGGTGCGCTTGTAGGTGGACTTGAGCGGCAGACCGTTACCGTCTCGCCACGCCGAGTCCACCACGAGCGTGTACGACTTTCCCTCCGTCAGCGAGCGGCCCATGCTCTCGATCACGGGAATGCCGCGCTTCTGCCGGCCCGGGTCGAAGAACACTGTGTAGCGGGTACGATCGTCGTTCCAGAACTCGGCATCGAGCGGCAGGAACGGATCGACGACTTCCTTCCCTGCATCGTCAAACAGCTTCACGAAGTCGAGGCCGCCGCGCGACCCCATTGGCGCGGAAAAGTGCACGTAGAGCCGCAGCAGATTTTCGGGGACGACGTCGCCGCTCGGATACACGTGCGACACGAGCGTGGTCGGCGTCGTATCGGCGGCCGGAAGACCGACGGCGGCGGTGACCGCCTGCCCGCCGGGCGGCATGAACGCGACGTGATACTGCCGGCCGCGATCGAGCGGGAACATCGGCGTAAACCGGATCCGCCCATCTTCGATGGCGTATTGGCCGAGCATGGCTGGCTGATCGGGACCGACGGAAATCTTGAGGACCTCGGCCCATTGCTCGCGCGTGTCGAGCGTGCCCAACTCGATCAAGGCAGGGGCGGGGACATCCACCACGTCGATCGTCGGCCGCGGCGTATCCGCGTTCAAGACGATGCGTGGCGACGTGGCCGTTGAGCCGGGCGATGCGCCCCACGAGCATGCGGAAACGAAAAAGAGCGCGGCCGCAATGGCCGCGCTCCTGAAGTTGATGACGCGTGGACGCACGTAAACAGTATGCCTCGTCAGGGCAGCGCCACGACGTCGAGGTTGAGGACGCCTGCGTCGGTGCGCGCCAGCACGATGGTGTTGGCGGCATCGAGGAGGTCGAGCTGCTCCACGCCCTTCATGGACGCGATGCTCTCGTAGGCCACGCCGCCGGTCGGCGACGCCACGCGGGTCGTGATGCTGGCCGCATCGGCGAAGCCTTCGGTCGGGATCTTCATGACGCCGCGGCTGTTGTTCGACATCAGCAGGAATTCCTTTCCGTTCTTCTGGTAGACGATCATGTCCAGCGGCCGGTTACGGTTGCCAAGCTCGGCGATCGTCGTGCCCATCACCTTGGCGCCCGACTTCAGGCTGTTGACCGGGAACTTCACCAGCGGCGTGCACAGGTAACCGGCGATCAGATTGGTCTCGCCCTTCACCTTGTAGGGCACGAAGGTGTAGACCGGCGAGCGCGTCTCGAACTGGCCGTGGTTGCCGTGATAGATCTCCACGCTCGTGCCTGGCTCTGCCGCTGAGGACTTGAACGGATAGTTCACCGTGCGCAGCTTCGATGAAAACTCTTCGTTCGACAGGCCGGCGACATAAAGACGACCGTCGACGAACGCCATATCGGTGATCGACGAGGTGCGCGCATTGCGCTGATCGCCAGGATTGGCCGCTGGTGCGTTGGGGAGATCGACCCGGGTGAAGTTCACCTCTTCGAGCCTGACGACATCGATCTTGCCGGCGCCATCGACGCGGAGCAAGGCCGCCTGTGCGTTGGTGCCCTGCCCGCGCATCACCGACGCAAACGCGTTGCGCGTCCTGGGATGGACGGCCAGGTCGGTCACCGTGATCTCGCGTACATCGGTGCCAAGCAACGCTGCGACCTTTTGATCGAACGCGGGAATGGCCTTTGCTCCGGGCACCCCGCCGGTCGCCGCTTTCCCGAGGTCGAGCGCGACGATCGCTCCTGCCTGCGTGTCGCCCGCAAACAGAACCCCGTCGGGGCTGAACGCCAGCGGGCCGATCGACTGGAACCTGGGATTCTGAGTAGTGGCCGCCTCGGTCAGTTCGGCGGCCGGAGCGCCGGACCAGGACATCACGACCGTGAGGATCAACGCCGTTTTCAAGAACAGGGAACGCATGCAGGACTCCTTTTCCACCAACACCGCGGCATAGTAGCCGATCCCGTGATCCGTAAACTGCCTTAGTAAGGGCTCGGTCGGGCTGTCCACGGCAAACGATCGCCTGTCATTCACGCTGATCTTCGATGCGTTCGTCGCCTTTAGTGGCCCCGGCACGCCCGTTACCGAGGCGCGCAAGAACTGCCAGCTGAACGTGAACATCCGGGTGCCGCAGGGTACGGGACAGTTCTGCGCGCAGGCCAACTACCGCGGGTATGTCGTCCTGCCGAGCGGCGTCCAGGCCGAACAAAAGGCGGTCTATTACTTCCAGGGCGAAGGCGACGAGATCCCCAGCGCCAGCTCGGACTTCAACGGACCGGTGAGCAAGGACTATCTGACGAGCGATCTGAAGACGTTGTCATGGAACGCGCCGGATGAGGCGCGAGTCATCCCGCTGAACATCAATTCACAGGTTCGCCTCGTGGGCCCCTCCCACCTGCAGGCGCAGATAACCACCGATTCAATCGACGGCAAGCTCCAGATGGGCCCCTGCCCCGGCACCGAAGACACCACGGCTCCCACGATCTCCATTGCGACACCGGTGAACTACGGGCTGTATGGGCTGGGCGCTTCCGTGGCCCCTCAATTCACCTGCGCGGATGAGACCGGCGGCAGCGGAGTGGCGTCGTGCACGGCCGCAGCAACGCTCGACACCACGTCGATCGGTCCCAAGACGTTCACCGTGACCGCGACCGACAACGCCGGCAACACCTCGACGTCCTCCGTTACTTACGCGGTTGGCGGCAAGGAAGAGTGCAAGAACGGCGGCTTCAACCAGTTCCTCTCGCCGACGTTCAGGAACCAGGGGCAGTGCGTGAGCACGTACTCCGGCAAGAAGTAGGCACGCAGGGACGGCGCGTACACGATTTGGCCCGGAGTGGTGAATACAGCCTTGGAGGCTTTTCCATGTTTCGAGTCACGACCGTTGTTACCGCCGTCCTCATTTCGAGCCTGATTCCCGTGTCCGCGCAGTCGCCGCAGCCGGCGGCCACCGCGTTCGAGCGCCTGAAGGCGATGGCAGGCGAATGGACCGATGAAACAGGCGCGTTCGGAACGAAGGGCGCGGTCGTCGCCACCTACCGGGTGACCGGCGCCGGCAACACGGTGATTGAGTCGTTCCCCGTTGGCACGCCGCACGAGATGACGACCGTCTACCACCGCGACGGCTCCGCGATCGTCCTGACGCATTACTGCGCCGGCGGTACGCAACCGCGCCTGCGCGCCAAGGAAGTGAACGGCAACCGCCTCAACTATGAGTTCGAAGGCGGCAGCAACATCGACGTCGCCAGGACCTCGCACATGCACAACATGGAGTGGGAGTTCATCTCGGCGGACGAAGCCAAGGCCACGTGGCACAACTGGTCGAATGGCAAGCCCGACGGCCACATCGGCGCGATGCACATTCGGCGCAAGAAATAGACCGCGTGAGCTGGCGCTACTGAGGCCGTAGTAGCATCGAGTCATGACGGTCGCTCTCTTATTGATGACGTTGGCTCAGGCGCCTGCGCCCGCACCGGCCACGCAGCCACCACCGGCCACGACGAAGCCAGCCGCGCCAACTCAGGCTCCGCGACCCAGGCCGGCGGGCGGGGCCACCACCGCGGCGCTGCTCTTCATCACCGACGGCGCCGGCCGCTTCGTCGAAGGCGTGAAGGTCAACCTGATGGGGCCCGTCGACCGCGAAGTACTGAGCGCCGCAAACAGCGCGACGCGCGTCGAAGGCCTGCGCGCTGGCACGTATCGCGTGCGCTTCACACACGAGAAGTTCATCACGTTTGAGAAAGAGATCGTGTGGCGCGCCGGCACCGCCGCGCCGGAACTGTCGATCACGCTCAACGCGGCGCCCACTCCGCCGCCACCACCGCCCGCGCCCGCACCGGCGCCGGAACCGGCCAAGCCCGTGGCATCCGCACTCCCGCCGCCCAGCGCGCCCAAGACTCTCGGATTGCCCGAGTTCATCGAGAAGAACTTCATCAGCGGGCGCGAGCCGCAGAAGGAAAGCCTGATTGGCTGCAGTGGTGTGGGCCAGGCGCTGTTGTGGCAGATTCGCGAGCCGTGGAACGGCCGTCAGCACGCGTCC
>DATMJU010000194.1:0-2429 GCA_035553795.1 Vicinamibacterales bacterium | reverse complement strand
GCATTACGGAGTGCGCCGCGCCGCCGCGCTCGTCTGGTGCGAAATGCCGGGTGATGAAGCCCCACTGGAACGCAAGGTAGCCTGCCAGAAATCCCGCAATCACGAGTAGCGTTCGACGCCCAGGGCGGGAACCCCACGACCCATCGCGCCGCAGCCACCAGAGAGCCGCCAGGAAGCTGAGGAGAAACATTGCCGCCACCGGCAGATAACTGGTGCGCATGTTGACCGTGAACGACGAGAGCGCTCCGAGTCCGACCGCCGCTGCCAGCCAGCCGATCAGCGTTGACGGCGGTCTTGACAATAACAATCCATAGGCCGCCGCCAATATCAGGACCAGGACAAATAGGAACGGATACACCGAGTAGACAAACGTCGGCATCGCGTTGAGCACGATCAACCCGATCACCATCGTCCCCATCGCAAACCATACACTGGCGCCAAGCCATAGCAACGCGAGGACGAAGACGGCGACCATCACGATGCGGATCGCGTGCAGCCACTGACCGACGCCCTTCAGCGACAGGTCCGGCCGGACCCTCAACAGAGCCGCCTCGAGCAGCATCAACGAATTCTCGTTGTTGACGCGCGGCCACACCGCTTGGTCGCAATATTCACGCACTGAACCGGCGCGCTCGGTCACCAGTTGACGCAACGGGATATCGCGCCGGGACATGTCGGCTTGCAGGTCGGCGGCTACCCGTCCTGCGTGCGAGTAGAACGACGCGCGCCCGCAGAACGCTCTCACCATCGCGAGGTCAAGCGAGATCACCGCATGGTCGTCCGGCACGACGGTGCCATCGGCGGCGAATGATTGTGGAAAGAGCACGAACGAAACCGCGAGCACGACAGCGGCCAGAGCCGCGGCCCGCCGGCCCGAAACGGGCCGCCGCCAACAGAGCAAATCGAACAGGGGGTTAGGCCGACTCAACGCGTCCGGCACCGCGATTGGGATAGCGGCTCAGGACGACCCAGGACAACCAGCTGGCGATGATGTCTCGAATCGAACGGATAATCTGCCCGGCGCGAGTGCCAGTCCCCTTGCCCTTCCCGCGCTTCTGGAACGTCACCGGCACCTGTAGAAATGATGCGCCGCCCCAATAGAGCTTCATCATCACTTCCGGATTCGTGAACGAGCCCTCCGATTCAAGGCGCAATGGCTGCGCAAGCCTCACGGGGCAGATCGTCACGTTCTGAAAGTCACCAAACGGGAGCTGGAACAACACGCGAATCAAGGTGTAGTTCGTGAGCGATACCACGCCCTTATAGAAGCTGTCTGACCGCTCGCGGAGCGCCGCGATCGTGTATTCCCCTGGCCGCACGCCCTGGAGCACGTCGAACTGCTGGAGCTTTGCGATATGCGGCTTGAAAGCGTCGATGTCGTACGCCCAGTCAACCGTCTGCGCCATGAAGTACTGCTTGGTGGCCGCCTGGATGCCGCGCCGATAGCAATAGCCAGGACCGCGGTTGCCGTCGTTCTTCAGCGGCTTCACCCACGCGTGCTTCCGCGCCAGTTCAGTCATCAGCGCCCACGTCCGGTCGGTGCTGCCGTCATCAATGACGATCAGCTCGAAGTCATCGGATATGGCGCTGAGGAATACCTCAGCGCGGCTCACGTACTCGGCGATGTTCTGCTCTTCGTTCAGCGCCCAGCCAAGCATCGAGATGGCAGGACGAAAGCTTGACGGGGTCACGAGATCCTGCCGATAGCGCGCAGCCAACAAGGCCACCCCGCAGCAGCGGCGCACGACCGCGCGTGGGCGACGCACCAATCTCTCCAGGGTGAAAGGTGCCACTTGAAGAAACGGGCGCCTTCAATTTCGAGCGTGCGGAACACGCTGCCGTCAGGCTGCATCTCGGCGTTGATCTCTGACGGTTTGATCAACTGCTGGAACGCAGGCCGCAGCGCCTTGCGCGAGAGACTGTGCGCCACGCCAGCCGTGTCGATGACGGTTGCGTGATAGTCGCCCGCCTCATACACCGCGGCTGGATAGCTGGCCTGCATCTTCGAGTCGATGGCATGGATGAAGCTCGACGTGTTCAGGCTTACACCCAGGCCGACGAGGATGCAGTTCCGATCGAGCATGCGTTGATAGCTGGAATCTGCGCCGAATGGATCGGGACCCGACGGACGTTCGCCCACGATGGCGGCAGCGTCGGCGCCAAGGGCGCTCACGCAGAAGTCCGGATCGAGCGAGCGGATACTGCCCTTGGTGCGCCTGAACATTTCTGGCAGCAGGCCAATCGCGGACGGCGTCCGGCGCACATCAAATGACGGGCTGCTTTCGAGATACTCGCGGTGGGTTGAATGAAACGGATAGGTCGGCAGCACCAGCGTTCCGGTTGGATTCACCCAATCGATGAGATCGGCCAGCGACTGCGTTGCGTTCAGCCCGGCTTTCTCCATCCAGTCCAACGACGCCTGTACGTAG
>DATMJU010000193.1:0-5513 GCA_035553795.1 Vicinamibacterales bacterium | reverse complement strand
GCGTTGCTCCGGCGACAGATAACTAAACAGGTGCCCACTCTGCTGATCGCCTCCGCGCATACGCTGGCCTCCGCCCGGCAGTGTAGTACGACGATCGGCATCATGGGTACCCCTTTTTCAGCAGCCTGCTAGAAGCGGGATGACCTCGGAACGACTGAGCACGAGGACCGGACGTCGCTTGTCGGGGGCCTTGAACCGGTAGGACCAGATCTCGCCCCGCGCTACTGGCGGGCCATACGCCCTCGTCTTCCCAGCCTTCGAACTCTGCGCTCAGGCCGGCGCCATGGCCATACGCCCGGCGGTAGGCCGCGGCCACCTCGCGCGCCTTCCGCTGACGAAGAAACTGGTCGGCCGCACGACGCAGGACGGCGGACCGTCCGTCCCGCTTCACTTCCTCGTCTCGGTCCAGGCGCGCCAACAGCTCTTCATCGAGGGTGATCTGTACGCGACCCCGGTCAGCGCTTGAGCAGCACGTAAAGGCCTGGCAGATACGCCATGGCCCAGGCGACGAAGTGCTTGAAGAACGAAAACGATTCGGGCGGCCAGCCGCGATACAACTGGAACAACACCACGCCGAAACCCAACGCGGCCGCGGCATCATCACCTCCATCGCGGCCGACGGCCTTAGCGAGATCGAGCCGGCCGTCGAGATGCGTCTGCAGCCCCGCGAGCAGGATCCACAGGATCAGCCACGACACGAGCATCATGTTGTAGCCGCCCACCGGCGCGAGCACGTAGAACGACAGCGCGGCGATCAGTCCGCTCAGCAAGCCGCCAAGCGCACCGATCGCCAGCTTCCCTTTTCGCCAGCCGAGATACGCGCCGAGCGCCGCGAACAGCGTGGCGCCATGGATCGAGCCTGACGAGACCTGGTGCTGCGGGATGTCGAGGAACCACACGTAGTCCGCGATGGTGCTCAGCAGCGCGAGCAACAACGATCCGACGACCGCCGGCGTGAGCATCCTCAGCATGTCAAGCCCTCAAGCCCTCAAGACCTCAAGACCTTATCGTCCCGCCAACTGGCGCCCGAGCTTGATCATCTCGTCGGCCTGCGGACCGTTGCCGAGCACCGCGTTGAAGCCTTCCTTCACGCGCTGCTCCACGTCCTTCACGGTCGCCGGCAGCATGTTGCCGAGCTTCAACCGCTTCGTCTCGGCCAGCACATCCTGCGTGCCCTTCTCGGCGCCGGCGCGGTCGCCGCCCAGCGCCTGCGTCAGCGAGCCGATGCCGCACGCCAGGATGCTGAGGTTCGGCAATTCGGCGATCTCCTTGCGCTGCGCGATGGCCTTCGGGTCTTCGAGCATCAGCATGGCGAGCTGCGTGCCCTTCGGATTCTTTGGCGAC
Organism: Vicinamibacterales bacterium; assembly: GCA_035553795.1. GTDB lineage: Bacteria > Acidobacteriota > Vicinamibacteria > Vicinamibacterales > UBA2999 > 12-FULL-67-14b. The sequence continues at coordinate 4,169 of DATMJU010000193.1, read as the reverse complement.
CAGATATTGGCCTTGGCAGCCGCGAAGAAGCTAAGCGCAAGCTTGGCCTCGTCGAGGTCGCGGATGTGCGGAATCGTCACGCCGTCAGCGCCGGCATCGAGGATCTCCTTCACGCGCGCGCGAGTCACGTCGGCGCCGTCCTTCGAGATGGGCGGGATGCGAACGATCAGCGTCTTCTTGCTCGCCTTCTTGAGGCCAGAGCCGTAGGCCTTCACGGCGGCGGCGTCGTAGGCGCCTTCGAGATTCAGGAACACAAAGTCATAGAGCGGATTGGCGGCGACCTTGGCGGCGCCTTCCGGCGTGTAGACGGGCGGCTTGCCGCGCTCGGCCTCGCTCGGCGCATAGACGCCGAACGCGATCTTGCCTTGCGGCCACAGATCGAGGACCTGGGCACTTGCAGTGGATGCGACGAACAGAAGACCGAGAGTCAAGAATGCGCGCTTCATATGCGGAGATGCTATCCGACCGCGTCCTGTCTTCCAAATGCAGCCACAGAGAGCACAGAGGCACAGAGCTGATCGAGCCGCAGCGGGCCGAAGGCCCGCCGCGAATGGCGAGGCGGAGCGAATTCGAGAGACGGCACACCGCTCTCAGTCTCTCGAATTCGCTCCGTCTCGCCATTCTGTCGCCGGTCTACGACCGGCGATGCGGCTCGGCCTGCCTTCTGACGCGGCCCATGCATACATGTAATCGGTGCAATCCGTGGATTTTCTCTGTGCCTCCGTGCCTCTGTGGCCGATTTTCTCTGTGCCTCCGTGCCTCGGTGGCGTAAGCTGCGCGGCATGGCGAACGACTCCAAAGGCGTCTCTCGTCGGGACCTGCTCAAGCGGGCGGGTTTGGCTGGCGCGGCGCTCTCGATTCCCTCCTCCGCCAAGGCTACGGAGGGCAGGCCCGACGGCCGGCTGATGCAGCAGACCCCTCAGGCGGCTGCGGCTCCGGCGCGTCGTGAGCCCGTCCAGAATCTGACGCAGTCAGAAGCCGATCTCCTCGAAGCCATCTGCGCGCGGATCATTCCGACCGATGAAAACGGTCCCGGCGCGCGCGAGGCGCGGGCGGCTCACTATATTGATCGCGCACTCGGCGGCGCGCTCAAGGATCAGCGCGAGGCCTACCGCTCTGGGCTGGCGGCGCTGGAGCGCTACTGCCTGTCGTCGCGGCGCCAGCCATTTCTCGCGCTCGACGCGCGTAACCAGGACTCGGTGCTGATCGACGTCGAGACCGGCGCGGCGGCAAGCGGCGGATTCCCCGCCAGCTCGGCGCAGTTCTTCGCAATGGTCCGCACCCACACGCTGCAGGGCACGTTCGGCGATCCGTTCTACGGCGGTAACAAGGACTTCATCGGCTGGGACCTGATCGCCTTCCCCGGCTTGCGCCTCAACGTCACCGCCGACGATCAGCGCCTGGGCTCCAGGCTGACACCAACGCACCGCTCCGCCTACGACCACGAGATGTTCAACAAAGCGGTTGCACGACGCCAAGACAAAGAATCGGTGGATCCAAAATCGGTGGATCAAAAGAAGTCGGTGGCCCATGACTACTAGGCTCAAGGAAACCGACGTAGTCGTCGTGGGCCTGGGCGCCGCGGGCGGCATCTCCGTGCTCCCGCTCGCGCAAGCCGGCATCGATGTGGTCGGACTCGAAGCCGGCACGTGGCTGACCAAGAAAGACTTCGCGCCGGACGAGATCCGCAACAACGTGCGCGACTGGCCGATGTCGGTGCAGAAGGCGCAGCAGGAAGTCCCGACGCACCGTGTCAACGCCAAGGCGAACACGACGCGTGCCGGCAGCCATCCGATGATGAACGCGGTTGGAGGCACCACGCTGCACTACTGGGCGCAAAGCTGGCGCCTCAATCCGTGGGACTTCAAGGTGGTGAGCGAGACGACGAAGCGCTACGGCGCGTCGCGGCTGCCGCACGGATCGACCGTCGAGGACTGGCCGTTCGGCATCGAGGAGCTCGAGCCGTATTACGACAAGGTCGAATACGAAACCGGCGTCTCGGGACAGGCCGGCAACATCAAGGGCGCGATCGATCCGCGCGGCAACATCTTCGAAGCGCCGCGCAGCCGCGCCTACCCGATGCCGCCGCTGCGCAGCACCGGCTTCATCGACCTGATGACGTCCGCCGCGCGCGGGCTGGGCTGGCATCCGTTCCCCGGGCCCGCGTCGATTAATTCGCGCCCCTACCAGAATCGCGGCGCGTGCATGTATCACGGCTTCTGCAACAAGGGCGGATGCCACGTGGATGCGAAGAACGGTCCGCATTTGACGACGATTCCGCGCGCGCAGGAGATGGGCCGGTTGAAGGTGGTGACGCGCGCTCACGTCACGTCGCTCGATGTCGATGCCAACGGCCGCATGACCGGCGTGACCTACGTCACCGACGGCCAGGAGTTCTTCCAGCCCGCCAAGGTGGTGTTGCTCGCCAGCTACACCTACGAGAACTCGCGCCTGCTGTTGCTCTCGAAGTCCAAGGCGTTCCCGAACGGGCTCTCGAACAATCACGGCCAGGTCGGCCGCCACTACATCAGCCATGGGCAGGGCGCGTCGGTGACGGCGTTGTTTCCGTTCAACCTGAACTCGTGGTACGGCCTGCCGGCGCAGGGCGTGGCCGTGGACAACTTCGCCGACGACAACTTCGACCACGGCGGGCTCGACTACATCGGCGGAGGCAATCTCTGGGTGATGTCGGATCGCCGCCCGATTTCGGCGGCGAGCATGGGCACATTTGGCCGCACGCCATCCTGGGGATCTGAATGGAAGGCGTTCGTCATGAAGAACGCCGATCGCACCAACACGTCGTATCTGCAAAAGACGACGCTGCCCTACGAAGATAACTTCCTGGATCTCGATCCGGTCGTGAAGGATCCGCTCGGCTTCCCGGTTTGCCGGATCACCGCGGACTTCAAGGACAACGAGCGCAAGGTCGCGGCGATGGCACAAGAGCGGATGACGGAGTGGTACAAAGCCGCCGGCGCCATTGCGACGCAATCCAACCCGATTGGCTCAATGAACGTCACGACGCATGCGTACGGCGGGACGCGCATGGGCCGCAACGCTGAGACGAACGTCGTGAATGAGTGGGGGTTCTCGCACGAGGTGCCGAACCTGGGCGTCCTCGGCGCATCGGTGATGGGCACGAGCGGGGCTAGAAATCCGACACTCACAGTCCAAGCACTTGCCTGGCGGACCGCAGAGTACCTCGCCAGGAACTGGCGGAGCGTGTCGGTGTAGATCTCGGATCTCAGATTTCGGATTTCGGATTTCGGATTATTTGTCGATCTGAAAATAATCCGAGATCCGCTCGATCCGAGATCCGAAATCAACAGGGTCTACTGTTTAGGCTTCCTCTCGTAAATCGCGACCAGTGAGCCTTGCCCGATAATGTTCTCCTTCATGGCCTCCATAAGCTGGTTGCGATTGAGACCCTGTTCGAGCTTCAGTTCCGCATCCAGCGCGTAGACGGTCCATGTGTAGTGGTGCGGCTTGCCGGGAGGCGGCGCGGGGCCGCGATAGCCGGTGCGCCTGAAACCGGACATGCCCTGGATCGTTCCCGCGATCTCGGCCGGCGCGGTCAACACGGCATCCATCGGCAGTTCTGCCGGCAGGCCCTTCGCGGTGGCCGGGATGTTGTAGACCACCCAATGCACGAACGACTGCGGCGGGTTGCCGAACGCCACATCCGGGTCGTCGTAAATCAGCGCGAACTGCTTGGTGTTGGCGGGCGCGCCGCTCCACGTCAGCGCCGGCGAGACGTTCTTGCCGTCCGCGGTGTGGTCGATCGGCACCACTTCGTTGGCTTTCAGCGTCGGGCTGGTCACCGTGATCGTCGCGGGGGTTTGCGCGAAAGCGACCGTGCCCAGCATCGCGACCGCTGCAAACGCCGCAATTCCATCTCGAATGCGCATCAATCCTCCTGTGGGTCCGCCTTCGCCAAGGCTACGGCGAGATCAGGCGGCCTTGAGTTATCGCCGCCTGAAATTATACAGTTCACCCCTATGAATCGACTTTCGAGGCGCTCCCTTGTTGGTGTGGGCCTGCTGGCGTTGATCGTCGGCACGGCCACGGTGTCTACGCAGGGCCAGGCGCCCGCAGCCAAGGTTGGCGAGTGGCCGACCTACGGCGGCGATCTGGCGAGCACGCGCTACTCACCGTTGGATCAGATCAAC
>DATMJU010000192.1:0-3510 GCA_035553795.1 Vicinamibacterales bacterium | reverse complement strand
GCGCAGGATCAACCACGAATCCATCGGTCCGAGGATCGCGCCGGCTGCGTTCTGCACGAACTTCATCCAGTCGATATCGTCCTGGTGCTTGAGAATGACGATGCCGCCGACGCTGTCGCTGTGGCCGTTGAGGAACTTCGTGGTGCTGTGCATCACGATGTCCGCGCCCATCGTGAGCGGCCGCTGGATGTACGGACTGGCGAAGGTGTTGTCGACGATCACCTTCACGTTGTGCTTGTGCGCGAGGTTGCTGACGCACTGGATGTCCGTGATGTGGAGCATCGGGTTGGTCGGCGTCTCGATGAACAGGTACTTCGTGTTCGGCTTGATCGCCGGCTCGACGAGCTCGGGCTTCGACGTGTCGACATATGTGAAGTCGAGGCCGAACTTGCGGCGCACCTTTTCAAACAGGCGGAAGGTGCCGCCATAGGTGTTGTCGCTCACCAGCACGTGGTCGCCGGACTCGAGGCGCGTCAACAACGTGTCGATGGCCGCCATGCCGGACGCGAATGCAAACGCGGCCGTGCCGGCCTCGATCGCCGCGACGTTCCGCTCGAGCGCCATGCGCGTCGGGTTCTGCGTGCGGCCGTATTCGAAGCCGGCATGCGGTTGGCCGAGGCCGTCCTGCACGTACGTCGACGTCTGGTAGATCGGGGTGATGATCGCTCCGGTCGCAGGGTCTGGCTCCTGGCCGGCGTGAATGCAAATCGTGCTGAACCGCGCGTCGTCTTTGAGTTTCATAGGGTCAACGAAAAGGATACTCTGGTAGGCGCCCGATGAGCGACCCGGTACGACCTGTAGCGCTGCTGCCCGGCGAGGTGCCGTCTGGGTGGCGTGTGTGGCGGACGTGGTTGCTCAGGACGTTCCCCGGACGCGCGCTGGTTCTCGGCGCGGTCATCAAAGCCATCACCTGGCCGCTGCGTTTTGCGATTGCCTTGCCCTCCGCCCTCGAGGCGGTGGACATGGTGGGCAGCCTCGCGTTGCTGTTTGCGGCAGCTTACGGGCTGACCCGGCTGGCCGTGTGGGCCAAGCGCCGGCTGTTATGGCGCGTGCGCCGCAAGCTGATCCTGTCATACGTCTTCGTCGGCGTGGTCCCGGCCCTGCTCGTCATCACGTTCTTCCTGCTGGCTGGTCTCATCCTCGCGTTCAACGTCAGCTCCTATCTGGTGCAGTCGCGCGTACGAAACCTGACGGACCAGGCGCGCTTCCTTGCGCAAACCGTGCAACTGGAAGCGCAGCGCACGACCACGCCGGAGTCGCTCGCCGAAACGCTCGAGCGTCGTCAGCTCAGCAACGAAACGCGATACCCCTTCCTCTCGGTCGCGATCGTGCCGGCGTCCGGCCTGACCTGCAAGGTCGAGCCCGCGCTTGCCGCGCGTGTGCCGCGGACCCTGCCGGCGCCGCTGCCGATGACCGCCGGGCAATGGGGACACCTGCCGGCGCCGACGACGCTGCCGAAGTGGATCGGCTGCGAGGGATTTGCCGGGCTCGTGGCCTACGACGCGCCGCCCAGCATGAAAGGCGAAGCGCAAACCCCGCAGACCCGCCTCGTCATGCGCGCGGTCGCGCTGCCTGAAGTTCCCAACCCGACGTGGGCCGTCATCCTCGACATGCCGATGTCCACGGTCATCGAGGATCGCATCCGCCAGGAAACCGGCATCCGCATCGACGAGATCACCGCGCTGCTTGCCAGCGGCGTGACGCCCCTGGTCGGCCGCGCGATCGAAGAGCGGCCGGTCGATGCTACGGATGGGCCGTTGCTGTCGCTGCGCGAGGCGCGCTGGGTCGTGTTCCTCGACCACGTGGATTGGCCGACCGGCGAACCCGAAAGCGCATCCGTTGGCATCCTGCTCAACACGCTCGAGATTTACGATCGCATCTCGGTAGTTTCACCAGTGCGGGTGGGTGAGCTGACCTTCGGGCAGGTGCTGCTCCTCGTGCTCGGCCTGGTCGGCGGCCTGTTCCTGATCATCCAGTTCGTCGCGCTGGTGATCGGCTTCGTGCTCGCGCGGCAGATCACCGGCGCGGTGCACGACCTGTTCACCGGCACGCAACACGTGCGCGGCGGCAACTTCGGCCACCAGATCCCGGTGCGCGCGCGCGACCAGCTTGGCGAACTGGCCGAATCGTTCAACCTGATGACCACGGAAGTGACCACGCTCCTCGGCGAGATGGCAGAGAAGGGCCGCCTCGAGCAGGAGATGTTCGCCGCCCGCGAGATTCAGCAGAAGCTGCTGCCACATGGACCGCTGAAGGTGACCGGCCTGGCGGTGACGGCATTTTGTGAACCGGCGCGCGAGGTGGCAGGGGATTACTACGACTTTCTGCCGATCACCGATTCGATCCTCGGCCTGCTGATCGCCGACGTCGCCGGCAAAGGCCTCGCCGCCGGCCTCTACATGGCGCAGCTCAAGGTGATTGTGCAGTCACTGTCGCGCCTGCATCACGAGCCGAAGGAATTCCTCTCCGCCGTGAACAAGGTGGTCTCCGCCAATCTCGACGGCAAGAGCTTCATCACCATGTCGTACGGCGTGATCGACATCGAGCGCCGCGAGATGACGTTTGCGCGCGCGGGACATTGTCCGCTGATCCACGTTCCGGCCGATCGCCCGCCCGGCATGCGCAAGGCCCGCCTCCTGATTCCGGACGGTCTTGTCGTCGGCCTGCAGATAGACGACGGGACGATGTTCGACAACATCCTGAAAGAGGAGACGATTTCGCTCGCGCCCGGCGACCTGGTGGTGTGGTTCACCGACGGCATCTCGGAAACGATGAACGAGGCCTTCGACTGCTTCGGCGAGTCCCGGCTGGCGCAAGTGGTGGAGCAGTACGCGCACCTGCCGTTCGATCAGTTGCGGTCGTATATTCTTGCCGAGCTGCGCGCCTTTGCCGGCGGCGCCGATCAGCACGACGATATGACGATGATCCTCATGAAGATTGAGGTTCCGGTCCCGGACCTGCCGGTGAAGCCGCTCGCGGTCGAGGTCATCTCGTGACGCACACCGGCCTGACCGTCATCTTCCGGACCCAGTCCGACATCGAGGCCAACGTCGTCGAGGCGCTGCTCGACAGTCACGGCGTGCAGACGCTTCGCACCTCCGGGCCGATACCCGGGCTCTTCCAGTTCAAGCTCAACCCGCTCGGCGAGACGTGCCTGTCGGTGCGAGACGAGGATGCGGCCGACGCGGTGCGGATCATCGAAAGCCATCGCGAGCAGGTGGGCGGCGGCATGGTGGTGCCGTTGCCGCAGGAGTTCGACGCGCTCGAAGCGCGCGTGGGCTATGCCTTCAAGGATCGCGGGCTGCTCGAGCATGCGCTGACCCACAAGTCGAAGGCGCACGAAGACCCGAGCGGCGGCGTGGCGGACAACGAGTCGCTCGAGTTTCTCGGTGATGCCGTGCTCGGCCTGGTCGTGGCGGAGGCGCTGTTCCGATCGTTCCCCCGATATTCAGAAGGACAGAAGTCCAAGATCAAGGCGAACCTCGTGTCGACGGCTTCGCTTGCAGAGAT
>DATMJU010000191.1:0-10887 GCA_035553795.1 Vicinamibacterales bacterium | reverse complement strand
ATGCTGACATGCCGATGCTCGTCGCGGCCCTCCGGGCCCGCGATCGGCAACTCGGACTCAGTGTCGCGCAGGAGGAGCGACAGATCGCGTAGTCGTCAACGGAGCCGCCGCTCGAATTTCAACAGCGGGAGGGACATCCCCTCAGCTATGGCACGGGCGCGTTAGCTGGTCACTGCTTAACCCACACCGACCAAGAATCGAGACCGAGAGTTAGTAACGACCAAAGCGACTGTGGTAACCTGAACGACAGGTGTTTGCGTTCGCCCGACGTGTAGCTCCAGCTGTAGTCCTTGTGCTTCTGACGTGGACAGCAGTGGATGTATTGAATCCTGCTCTTTGCGGGCTGGACCAAATGCCGTTCGTCGCGGCCCACGCGTCGGTCGATGATGATACGTCGGCACCCGAGCGGGCTCCAATTCCCGCCGATGATTGCTTTTGTTGTTCGCACAACGTCAACTTTTCCGCAATTAAGCAGCTAGCAGCCGCGGTCTTCAATCGCGGTGACGACCCGACCGAAGCTCTTCAAAGTCCGTCCTGGACGAGCTTTCCGTTGTACCACCCGCCTCGTCTGAGCTAACACCCCGCCGTAGGTTCGGGTTGCGCAACGCCTCGAACCGCACGCTCGCTATTTATTCAATTTGAGCCTCGTCCGCTGTTCGACAGCGTACGAGAGGTGTTGCTTCATTTTTCTTTAGGAAACGACGAGATGGTACGTACGCGCGTTTTCACAATGATTTCCTCGCTCGTGGTCTTCGCAGCCGGCGCCTTGGCACAAGACCTTCCGGCGGTGCTGTCTCTGCAGGACGCGATTCAGCTGGCGCGCAGCCGGAATCCTTCGGTGGCTGCGGCTGGCAACGAGGTGGAGATGGCGGAAGCCGATCGCCTGCAGGCAGGTCGACGCTTGAATCCAGCTATCAGCACTTCTTCCGAGGGGTATCCGCTCTTTGACTCCGGACCTAAACCGTCCTTTATGGACGGGCAGGAATTGACAATACGCGGAGATCAGGAAGTCGAGCTTGGCGGTCGCCGCGGCTTGCGCACGGCCAGCGCCGCAACCGGTGTTGACATTGCGCGCAGCCTGCAAGCCGATCAACGCCGTCTCGCTGATCTCGCGGCGCAACGCGCCTACCTCCAAGTGGTCTTGGCGAAAGCCGAGCGCGAGGTTGCGCGAGCAGCGTTGGAGGACATCGATCGCATGCTTGGCATTACAAAAGCCCGCTTGTCGCAAGGCGAAATTGCCGGCGGAGAGCTGCGTCGATTGCAGGTAGAACGGCTTCGTTTCGTCGACGATCAGTTCGCCACCGATCTCGCTCTTCGGAATGCGAAGGCGGCGCTGCTCGCGGTCATGGGGTATGCCGATCTCAGCCGCGACTTCGATGTCAGCGGCGCTTTGACCGAACTCCCGGTTGTCTTGACCGCGTTCGCAATGGCTGGTGCCGCGGACACATTGGACCGTGCGGCGATAGAGAAACAAGCCATGGTCAGCCGCCCCGACTTGCTCGCTGCGCGAACGGAACAGCAGCGCGCCGATACTGAAACGCAGTTGCAGCGCGCGTTGCGAACCCCGAACATCACCGTTGGTGGTGGCTATAGGCGCACGCTGACTTCGAATGGCGTCGTGTTCGGCGTCACGGTGCCTGTGCCGCTATTCAATCGCAACCCAGGAGGTATCGCCCGGGCCGAGGCGGAACGCCGGCGGGCCGGGAATCGCGCCAACGCGGCTGCGATTGGCGTGCGGCTTGACGTGCAGCAAGCCGCCAATGCCATCGAAGTCAACCAAGCGCGCGTCCGCTACATCGAGCAGGAAACGTTGGTGGCGGCTCGCGAGGCTCGCGATGCGGTGATGGCCGCCTACCAAGTGGGCGAGGCTGGACTGATCGACTATCTCGATGCCCAGCGAGCGTTCCGCGACACATTGCGAATTTACAACCGCGCTCTCTACGAGCGTCGTCTTAGCGACTTCGAAGTCGCAGCGGCCATTGGCCGTCCCTCAGTTCAGCCTTGACAGGATCCGACCATGACAGATGACTTCAACTCAACATCCAATCCCCGGCGCACTGCAGCGACGCCGCTCGTCATCGCCGCCTTGGTGGGGGCGTTGGTCAGCGGTGGGATCGTGTGGGCGATCTCGGGCGGCGGGGCCGCACCCGAGGAGCACGCCGAGGAAGAAGCGGGACACGAAGAGCTCCCACCCGGTGTCGTCGATATTCCAGCCGCCGCTCAACAGAATGCCGGCGTGAAGCTGGTGGAAGTGCAGGCTACGACCTTGCCCATCCATTTAGAAGTTACGGGCGCGGTGGCACCCGAAGGCTCTCGCGTCTCGGAAGTGCGCCCCCTCGCCCGCGGCATGATCACGGCCGTGTCAGTGCGATTGGGTGATCGTGTCCGCGCCGGACAGCCGTTGCTGACCTACGACAACGTCGAGCTCGGCGAACGGCTTGGCGAGTACTTCGAAGCACGCGCTGGGCAGCGTCAGGCCGAAAGCGACCTCGTCGTCAAGCAACGCGCAGTCGAACGCGCTGAAGCGCTGATCGGACAACAGGCCATCTCCCAGCAGGCGCTTGACCTGAGGCGGGCCGAATTCAAGAACGCCCAGTCCGCGGTCGACCGCGCCAAGGCGACCGTCGATCGGATCGATGAACAGATCCACCGCTTCGGGTTGACCGACAAAGATCTCGAGAAGCTCGGCCCCGACACCCCGGAGACCAATCATCGCGCGGCAACGCTGGCGACGATTCGCGCGCCGTTCGACGGCGTGATCACCACCTACGACGTAGCGGTCGGCGAAATCGTCGAGCCCGAGAGGACGTTGGTGACGATCGCCAACCTCGATACCGTGTGGATCCTCGCCGATGTCTATGAAAAGGATATCGCGCGGGTGCCGTCGTCGGGAGAAGTCACGGTGACGGTCGACGCCTACCCCAACCGGACATTCAAGGGGCAGCTCACCTACGTCAGCGACGTCATCGACCCAAAATCTCGCTCCGCGAAAGTTCGTAGTGTGGTGCAGAACCCCGAAGGACTCCTGCGCCTCGATATGTTCGCCCGGGTCGCGATTCCCACGAAGGACCAGCAACAGGCATTGGCGGTGCCGATCGATGCCATCCAGCAAATCGACGGGCAGGCTGCCGTGTTCGTCCGCGAGTCGGAGACGCGATTCAAGCGGCAGAACGTGCAGACTGGATTGCAGGCTGGAAACATGATCGAAATTAAAGCCGGACTCAAAGGTGGCGAGACGATCGTGGCCGCCGGCAGCTTCTACTTCAAGACGGCTTTGCAGCGCGAGCTGATTGGAGATTCGCACTGAGCCATGGATCGATTGATTGATCTTTCGCTGCGATTCAAGTTTCTCGTTCTCGTCTTGACCGTCGTCGTGATCGGGGCAGGAATCAACTCCATGCTTCGGCTGCCGATTGACGCGGTACCGGACGTCACGCCGAACCAGGTACTCGTCCTGACGTCGGCCCCCGGCCTCGGGCCGCTCGAAGTCGAACGCTCGGTGACTTTTCCAGTCGAAACCAGCATGAGCGGGCTGCCCGGTATTTCAGAAATTCGTTCGGTATCCCGTTTCGGTTTGTCTTCCGTCACTATCTTCTTCAACGAAGACGTCGACATTTATTTTGCCCGCCGTCTCGTGCTCGAGCGCCTGCCGGATGCACGCGAAGCCATACCGGAAGGCTTTGGCACGCCGACGATGGGGCCGATTAGCACCGGCCTCGGCGAGATCTATCAATTCGAAGTCAAAGGCGAGAAGTACTCGCCGATGGAGCTACGCAGCATCCTGGAATGGGATATTGCATTCAAGCTGCGGTCGGTCCCCGGTGTCGTCGAGATTAATACCTACGGCGGCGAGCTGAAAACCTACGAGGTCCAACTGGACCCGGATAAGCTCGTCGCATTCAATGTCTCGCTCGATCAGATCTTTACGGCGCTCGAAAAGAACAACGCGAACACCGGCGGCGCCTTCATCGAGCGAGCGCAAGAACAGTACGTCATTCGCGGCGAAGGGCTGGTCGAGTCGCTCACCGACATCGACAACGTTGTCGTAGCGACCACCGAGGAGGGCACACCCGTATTCGTCAAGAATCTCGGCGAGACGGTGCTCGCGCCGCAGGTACGCCAGGGCGCGGTCACCCGCGACGGTCGCGGTGAGGTCGTGACCGGCGTCGTCATGATGCTGATGGGAGAGAACTCCCGGGTTGTCGCCGAGCGTGTCAAAACGCAGATCGAGGAGATCAAGAAGAGCCTGCCGGCCGGCGTTGAGATCGACGCCTATTACGATCGCACAGCGCTGGTTCAGAAGACCATCGGTACCGTCACGACCAGCCTCATCGAAGGCGGCGTGTTGGTGGTGGCGGTATTGCTGCTGCTGCTCGGCAACGTCCGCGGCGCGTTGATCGTCGCCGCCGCGATTCCCTTGTCGATGCTGTTTGCATTTACCGGCATGGTGCAGGCGGGCCTCTCTGGCAACTTGATGAGCCTCGGCGCGATTGACTTCGGACTGATTGTCGATGGGTCCGTGGTGATGATCGAAAACATCGTGCGACGGCTGGGCCATGCGCGCGATCAAAACGCGGCGGAGCGCGAGAATACCATCCGGGAGGCGGCCCGCGAAGTGGCGCGGCCGGTGTTCTTCGCGGTGATCATCATCATCATCGTGTATCTGCCCTTGCTGACGCTCGAGGGTGTTGAGGGCAAGATGTTCCGGCCGATGGCCCTCACAGTGGTGTTCGCGTTAGTCGGCTCGCTGATTCTCGCGCTGACGTTAATGCCGGTATTGGCGGCGCTGTCGTTCCGCGGAAAAATCAAGGAAAAGGAACCGCGCATCGTGCATTGGGCCAAGGATCGCTATCGGCCGCTGCTCGAGAAGGCGGTGGCGCGGCCCGGATTGGTCGGCGCGCTGGCAGGCGGCGTCTTTGCTGCGTCCTTGATTCTCGTTCCCTTTATGGGATCTGAATTCATCCCACGGCTCGACGAAGGGACGATGGCGATTCAGGCAGCCCGGCTGCCAAGCGTGTCTTTGGCAGAATCCATCAAGAGCACCACGCAGATCGAGAAAGTACTCAAGCAATTTCCCGAAGTGACGTCGGTGATTTCGCGCACCGGGCAGGCTGAGATTCCAACGGATCCGATGGGTGTGGAAACCAGCGATATCTACGTCTTGCTCAAGGACCACTCCGAGTGGACCACGGCAGACAGTCGCGAAGAGCTGATCGAGGTGTTCGAGAAGGCGCTCGAAGAGCAAGTGCCTGGCAACGTCTTGAGCTTTTCGCAGCCGATCGAACTGCGCGTCCAAGAGCTGATCGCAGGCGTCCGTTCCGACGTGGCCATAACGCTATATGGCGATGACTTGGACGCCCTACGAGCTACCGGCGCCGAGATTACTCGGGCGGTGTCGAGGGTGCAGGGCGCGGCCGACGTCAAGCTCGAGCAGACTGGCGGCCTGCCGTTCCTGCGAGTCAAGGTGCGTCGTGACGAGATCGCCCGCTATGGCATCAATGCGTCCGACGTGCTCGACGTAGTGCGAACGCTCGGCGGTCGCGAAGTCGGCGAAGTTCTCGAAGGCCAGCGCCGGTTCACGTTGCAGGTGCGGTTCAAGCCGACCAGTCGCGCTGACGTCGATCAAATCAAGCGGCTGCAGGTCGCCGACCCGCAGGGCCGGATGATCCCGATCACTCAACTCGCCGACATCATCGTCGAAGAGGGACCGGCGCAGATCAGCCGCGAGAACATCCACCGCAAGATCAACATCGAAGCCAACGTCCGAGGCCGCGACCTCGGCGGGTTCGTCGCGGATGTGCAACGCGCGATCGCCAGCGATGTGAAGCTTCCGACGGGCTACTACGTTGAGTATGGCGGCCAGTTTGAAAATCTCCAGCGCGCGTCGTCGCGACTGGTTATCGTCGTGCCGGTCGCGCTGTTTCTCATCTTCGTCTTGCTCTACACCACGTTCAATGCGGCGATTCCGGCCATGTTGATCTACATCAACATCCCCATCGCCGCCACGGGAGGCATTGTCGCGCTCTTTCTTCGCGGTATGCCGTTCAGCATTTCCGCGGCCGTCGGGTTCATTGCGTTGTTCGGCGTCGCCGTACTCAACGGCGTAGTGATGGTGTCGTATTTCATCGAACTGCGTAAGCAGGGGCTGTCGGTGGAGCAAGCTGTGCGGCAAGGAGCCGAGCTGCGTCTGCGGCCAATCCTCATGACCGCTCTTGTCGCCGGCCTTGGGTTCATCCCGATGGCGATTTCGACCGGGGCGGGCGCGGAGGTCCAACAGCCGCTCGCAACCGTGGTGATAGGAGGCCTCGTGACGTCAACGGCGTTGACACTCCTCGTCCTGCCAGCGCTTTATCGCCGATTCCAGCGCGACTCGGCCGAGGTGGAACTGTGATGCGTGAAATCAAGGCCATCGTCCGTCATGAGCGTGTTCCGGAAATTTTCCGCGCTCTCCATGAGATTGCGGACTTGCCCGGCGCGACATTGTCAATCGTTCAGGGCATCGGCCGGCGTATCGATGTCTCAGCGGAGTCGGGCGGCTACGGCGAGACGGTGATGGCCAAGCTGGAACTCGTAGTCCCGACCGAACTAGTCGCACGTGTCACGGCCGCGATCGAACGTTCGGCTCACACCGGGAGGCCCGGCGACGGCAAGATTTTTGTGATTCCGGTTGAAAACGCGATCAACGTTCGCACCGGCTCGCACGGTGTAGACGCGCTGTAGCGTATGGCAAACAAGCTTCGTGTCGATCTCGATATGCTGCTGCCCGACGCCCCCGACGCTGCGGACGCGTGCGTCGGCCGTCTCCAGGATCTGCTAAAGCGTGAGCCTGGCATCAGCGGAGTTCACGTCACACAGGCGCCCGGCAATAAGGAACCAGTGCTCTGCCTGCACTACGACCCGGGAATTCTCTCGATAGCGCGGCTGAACGCGAGAGCGACGGCAGTTGGCGCGCGCCTCACTCAGCGATATGGACACGTCACCTTGCCCATCCGTGTGGTGGGCGCTGAAGACATTGCGACGCGCATCGAGCAGGCGGTCAGAACGATCCAGGGCGTGCTCGACGCCTCAGTCAGCTTGCCGGCGCAACAGGTACGCGTGGAGTTCGACAAGAGCATTACGTCGGCCGATGCGATCGCGAAGTCGGTCAATGCGATTGGCATCGGACAGGTCGGCGTTCCGCCCGAGCCGGGCAAATCCGCCAAACAGCCGCCCGTCGGCTCCTGGTATTCGCGGAACAAGGAGCTGGTGTGGAGTCTGACGGCTGGGGCCCTGCTATTCGCCGGGTTCGCCGGCGAGCGATGGCTCGAGATCCCGCGCGCCCTCGCAGTTGCGCTCTACGCGGGTTCCTACGTATTCGGCGGCTCCGACCTGATCCGCCACGCTTTGATCAGCGTGCGCAAGTCCGGATTCCAGTTCGACATCGAGCTATTGATGCTCGTCGCTGCCATCGGTGCCGCCGTCCTTGGCGAATGGGCGGAAGGAGCCTTTCTGCTGTTTCTGTTCGCCATCGCGCATGCGATGGAGCATTACGCGCTCGATCGCGCGCGCGGCGCCATTCGCGCGCTGGGCGAGCTGGCCCCTCGTCGTGCGCGCGTCAAGCGCGACGGACGCGAAGAGGAAGTTCCGGTCGAACAAGTGGTTGCCGGCGCGATTGTCATCGTCCGGCCAGCCGAACGTATTCCAGTCGATGGCACGGTTAGCGCTGGTGCGTCGGCCGTGAACCAGGCGCCCATTACCGGCGAGTCGGTTCCCGTCGAAAAAACCATCGGCGCGGAAGTGTTCGCGGGCACAGTGAACGGTGACGGTGCCCTCGAGATCCTCACGACCAAGGCGGTCGGCGATCGCACCCTCGATCGCATCATTACGCTGGTGGCTGAAGCCCAAACTCAGAAGGCGCCGACGCAACAATTCGCCGAGCGGTTCGAGAAAGTGTTCGTTCCCATCGTCTTGGTCGCCGACGCGCTGCTGATCACGGTGCCGCCACTCATGGGATGGTGGACATGGTCCACGAGTTTTTATCGCGGCATGTCGCTGCTGGTCGCGGCGACTCCGTGTGCGCTCGCAATCGGCACGCCCGCCGCAATCCTGGCCGGAATTGCCCAAGCGGCTCGGCGCGGCGTGCTGATCAAGGGCGGCGCGCATCTCGAGAACCTCGGCGGCACACGGGCTCTTGCCCTCGATAAGACCGGGACCCTCACGGTCGGTCGCCCTGAAGTCACCGACGTCCGAAATCTCGATTTGCCGATCGAAGACGTCGTCCGTATCGCCGCCGCCGTTGAACGCAAGTCGCAGCATCCGCTCGCCGAGGCGATCGTCAGGCACGCCGACGCCACGAAGATCGCACCGGCCGAAGCTGGCGACTTGGAAAGTCTGACGGCGCGCGGTGTGCGTTCGACAGTAGAGGGACGCCCGGTTGAAATTGGCAGCTTGCGCCTATGGGAAGAGCTCGGAGTGTTGATTACGGACAACGTCCGCGCCGCGGTCGACGAGTTGCAGCGTGCCGGCCGCAGCACCGTGGTGATCCGCTATGACGGCAAATTCATCGGTGTGTATGGCATCGCGGATCGGCCGCGCGAGGCAGTGAAGGACGTGCTGCAGCGACTGCGCGCCCTAGGCGTGTCGCCGCTGGTGATGTTGTCCGGCGACAACAACTTCGTCGCGGAAATTATTGGCAAGGAGGTCGGCGTCGACGAGGTGCGTGGCAATCTGTTGCCGGAAGACAAGGTCACGGCGATTCGAGACCTGATCGCGAAGCACGGCTCGGTCGGGATGGTGGGCGATGGTGTCAACGACGCTCCGGCCCTCGCCAATGCAACTGTTGGCATCGCGATGGGAGCCGCAGGCACCGCCGCGGCGCTCGAGGCCGCCGACGTCGCGCTCATGGCGGATGACCTGGGACAACTGCCATTTGCGATTGGCCTTGCCCGTCAAACGCGGCAGGTCATCAAGCAGAACCTGGTCGCGTCGCTCGCAGTGATCGCGCTCCTCGTGGTCGCGACGACGACCGGAGCCGTCGGGATGGGGTTCGCAGTCATGGTGCATGAAGGCAGCACCTTGCTGGTCATCGGCAACGCGCTGAGAATGCTCACGTATTCCGCGCCGGCCGGCAGATTGCCGCAAACGGTTTCCAATGGTTAATTGGCGATACCGCCCCGACTTCGCGACGGTACTAGTGGTGATTGTCGCGCTCGCGCTCTTTTTCATCATGACGATGGACATGTGGTTTTCTCATGACTTTCGGTAGCCGTGGCGGCTCGAACTTCGACTGGATTGGCATGGCGGCCGTCGCTGTCGGCGTAGCAATCCTGCTCGCCGCGTTGACGGGCTGGCATTGGTAGCTTCGACACGATATGGGCATTCGTTCGTTCTCACCGAAATCAAAAGGGCGTCCATTCAAGTTTGGTAAGGCTGCCTTCGGCGCTTTGATGCTGGTCGCGTTAGTCCTAGTTGTCGCAATTGCTCGCAACATCTCGCGACACGACGACCTGGTCCAATGGCGCGCCCGGCTCGAAGCAGACGCTGGCAATCCACCGTGGCCTGACTGGTCTTCGAAATGGCCGCCGTTGCCTCAGCCCCGACGATTGCACGTTCGCCCGGCCTCCAGCGTCGTCGGTCCGTACGCTTTCGCGGCCACCCACCAGGACATCATGCGGACGATCCCGTGCTATTGCGGATGCGTGCGAGAAGGGCACCAGAGTGTGTTGCAGTGCTTTCTCTCTGGATCTAGCGCCGACAATTCGCCGATCTGGACGGATCACTCATTCGATTGCGAGATGTGCATACACATCGCTCGAGAGGTGTTCCTGATGACCTCTCAGCGGTTACCGCCGAGAGTTATTCGTGGGATCATCGAATCGAAGTACCGCGATGTCGGTGCCCCGACTCGGACCTCGGCACCAGCTCCCGACGCCCAGCACTAGAATGGGTGGGCGTCGGAGCACAATCACTTTTTTGGCTGCCGTTGAATTACGCCTTTGTCGATCGTCGTCCCAGCGCGCGTGAGCGTTTGAAAATGGAATGCGTCGCCGGCGATTTCGACGAGCATGAAGGTGCGGTCATTATCGTAACCGACCTCGGTTTGGGCACTCTTTTGCAGATCACCGCGGCGCAGTTTCGCGGATCCTCCGGCGACAAAATAGCGGATGCCTTTTTGTGGCTTGAGACGTTCGTAGAGATGCTCATGACCTGTGAAAACAACATTCACGCCATACTTCAGGAAGAGCGGCTCGAGCACGCTGCGCAACTCCAGATTCGGCCCACGCGTCGCGGCCGTATAGATGGGGTGATGAAAGTACGGAATCTTCCAGTCGGACCCTGACGCCTGTAACTCCTTCTCCAGCCATTGCAATTGCTCGGGATCCATGTAATTGCTGTCCAGCACGAAGAATCTAGCGTTGCCCTTGCGAAAGGTCCGATAACGGTTGCCACCCAGATTGAAGGGCTTGTAAAACCTCTGGTTAGGATCGTCGTGATTACCTAACGCCGCATGAAACTCCACCTTCGCATCGAGAAGCGGTTTGAACGGCGCTTCGAATTTTCTCGCATAGTCCTGCGGCCGCTCATGACCGTACATGTTGTCCCCAAGCATGATCGCGAAATCGTACGGGAACTTCGCTCGGAAGTGTGCCATCTGGCGCGCCACGTCAATCTGGGCGCTGTCTCCGGTACCGCTATCGCCAATTACGAGCATGCGGACGGAGCCTTGGGTGAGCGGTAACGTTAGCTCCTGACCGGCGAGCACCGAAATGGTCGCGCTGGCGATGAGCGCAACGCCAAGCAACGAAACGCGTCTCAACACGGAAACCTCCTAAGGCGTGGCGGCGGGAATGAAGTCGACGATGATGTTCGCCTCGATGTCGCGCAGGATTAGGTTGCGCTGCACCAGCC